>NZ_CAXSQB010000021.1:34477-62224 GCF_964239415.1 Clostridium sp. ATCC BAA-442
CCCCCCCCCCCCCCCCCCCCCACGACAACAGAAATATGCCCTTGGTATAGCTGTGTAAGCTATACCAAGGGCAATAATTATATTTGTTATATCACTCCCTTTTAAAATTGTTTATGAAATCTTTGCAGACATTCCTTTTGACGCGCCTATTATTCCTGTTACGGACGAAAAGTACAGTTTACAAGGGACTACACAGGGTAGGTATCTGACGGGAGGTGTGCCGCCCGTCAGACTGTCTACCAGCTTTTCAATCTCGCTGTCCACATGGAGAAGCTCCACTTGCAGGGCGGCGATTTTCGGGTTTGCCTTTGCCGCTTTCTTCCTGCCTGTAAGCGTCTAGTGATGTTCCAGCTTCTTCACCATTTGCTGGTAAATCACCGCTTCCAGTTCCGTTGTGACGATTTTCCCACAGCCCGGACAACTCTTGTTATCCAGCCTTTTTGTGCAGCGGAGATATTGCTTGCCCACCGGGTTGTTAATACTCATAAGGGCATATTCGCAGTTCCCGCACTTGATTTTTCCCGCCAGCCATGTGTGGGTGGCTTTCCGGGCGGACTGGATTTTCATGTTGTTCATTAGCTCCTTGCGGCAGGTCAGCCACACATCAGCCGGAACAATGCCCTCATGGGGAGCCAGCACCAGCATTTGGTCTTTCAAGTCGTTCTTTTTGCTGGGCTTCACATCTCGCCCCTGATACAGATAGCAGCCGTTCATGCCCGTAAAATCGGCGGCGTCATTAACAATGACTGTCCCTTGACTTTTGAAAAACTCGTACACATCAAGGTCTGCCTGCACATAGACGGGATTGCGTAACATCTGCGCCAGCGTGGGGCGTATCAGTTCTTTGCCGTTGAACAAAATCCACTGTTCGGCAAAGTACCGGGTAATGTCCCTGTAGGAGGTTGTGGGCTGGGCGTACATTTCAAACATGAGCTGGATATTCGCCGCTTCCTCCGGGTTTACCACCAGCTTCTTTGTGTTGATGCCGTCCATTTTGATAGGCTCGGTGTGGAAGCCGTAGGGAGCCTTGCCTCCCATTTTGAAGCCCCGCTGACTGCGGGAATAGTAAGCGTCTGTCACCCGCTTCTGTATCGTTTCCCGTTCAAGCTGGGCGAACACGATACAGATATTCAGCATAATCTACGATACAAACCACAATAATGCCTATGACTGCCATCAATATTGGTTGTACTATGGTCCAAGTTTTGAGTAGCAGGTGAATGATTGGAATGTTGAGTTACTCGACGAGCTGACGGAAATGATTCCTATGGAATGCCCTGATATTCCTGGTTTTTGCAGCTAATTTTTAGACAAAATAGGGCTGAATCGGCATTCTTGGTCCAGCTCTATTTATATCCATATATACTCCTCCAACAAGATCATTGGGATGTAGTGGAACTGAAGCATCGCATGGAGTTTTCCCTGCCAATTACTCAATCTGAATGGACACGCTCCCGCTCGCTCCTTCTCCCCAGACTCCGATATAGGCGCTGCCGCCGCTCACCTCAACGGTGCCGTAGTAATCCCCGCTCTCGGACAGCAGGATCACCGGTTCCTCCGCGCCGGAACGTAGGAAGACGGCGACCTTCCCCCTCTTCGATAATAAGAGAGCAGGTGACCTCCACTGTATTCCCGGCCTCCCGGTCCAGGGTGGTGCCGCCAAAGAGCAGCTCCGTGCCGGAAAAATCCTCGTAGTCGGCCTCATAGGTACCGGTGTATTCACCCTCGCCCGGAATACGCTCCCCCTGGAGGGAGCGGGCCGGCGTCAGCGCCCAGGAGCCGGCAACAGCCACCAGCGAGCCGTAGGTGCCTACAAGGGTGTCCTTGACCGAGTCATCCGTCGCGTCGGCCGCGGCGCCGAGGGCTGCATCCGTCACGTCCGCCAAGGCATCGGTGACCTGATCCGCCCCCTCTGCCAAGCCGCCCAATACCGCGTCTGTTTCGTCCGCCGGGGTCTGCATCATCTCGGAACAGCCGGGCAGCAGCAGAGTGCAGAGCAGGCCGCACAGCAGGAGCGGTGCCCGCTTTGGCCAGTCCTCTTTCATCGAACCCTCCTTCCTGCCTGTCGGCGGCCCCTGCCCTTGGCCTTCTTCGTTTTCACCGGTACTCCCTTGTTGCTGGGTCGGGACACCAGTAGGATCACCGCAGTCAGGGCGATGACGGCCGCCATGCCCAGGAGGGCCAGCGGGATGCTGGGGGCCTGTGTCGCCCCGTTGTATGCCTGCATATCAAAGCCAGCCAGCACCAGCGCCGCGGAGAAGGGATAGGCGGAGAGCAGGAACCCACTCTTGAAAAACAGGATGCAGTATCCCAGGAAAAAGGTCAGAATGGAGCCGCCCAGATAGGCGCCCCGCATCTGCCCAAACACCAAAATCATGGGCATACAGACCAGGAAGGTGGTCAGAGCCGCAGCCACCACCTGTCCGCCCTGCTGAAGGATCACCACAGGCGTCAGTCCGGGAAGACCTGCCAGCGTTCCTGTGAGCACCGTCACAGCTACGCTGTAAAGGCCAAACAGCAGAGACAGCAGACCGGTGACTGCCAGTTTGCCCGCTAAGAGCTTTGGGTAGGACACCGGGACGGTGAGCAGGTTCTTCATCGTGTCGTTGGTATTCTCCCGGTCGATTAGCCACCCGCCGATCATCACCAGGGAGATGGGAAGAAACACCTGGGTATTGCCCCACACCACATTGGCGAACAGATGGACAAAGTCAAAGTTGGGGTCCCGGATCTCCGGGTCCACGATCAGCTGGGTGCCGTACTGTGCCACCGGGCAGAGGGCCAGGGCCACAATGCCCACCAGCAGGATCTGGCACCGCCGCAGCTTCCGCCACTCCGTTTGCATGATATTCCACATATGCTGCACCTCCTCAGACGCCCTGGCGCTTGTAGACCAACGCGATCAGGGCCAGAAACACCACCGCCTCAACACCGGTCACCAGAAACGCCTGGGTGGTATTCAGAAAATAGGGGCCGATTCGCTCCAGCAGGGCCGCCATCTCGGCACTCGGGCTGGAAAAGTCGAGATACTGAAAATACCAGCGAAAGGTCAGCGGTCCGGGGAGCAGCGTCCCCAGGTTCAAGCCGAAAGGCTGTGTGGTAAAGATCTCGCTCATGCTGAAGATATAGTTGACGGCAGTATAGAAAAAGGTGACGATCACGGAGATGATGTAGCTCCGGTTCAGCAGCACCACCAAAAGGATACAGGGCAGGGCCCCGGCCCACATCATGATCCCCTGGCCGATCCCGACAAAGAAGAGCCGCAAGAAGCCCACCGGCTCCCACCCGGCGGCCAGTACGATCAACAGGATCACCAGGCCCCCCACCGCCATGAAGGCGACGGCAAAGAGAAACAGCAGGGCCATCTTTGCCATGGCCAGGGCGGGTTTGCTCACCGGCACCGTCATGAGGTTTTTCAGCGTATCGTTGTCCTGCTCCTCAAAGAGCAGGTTGGAGGCCAGCACCACCAGGGCCGGCATCAAAAGCAGATAGGCGCTCATTTGGAACAGGGTGGACATCATGCCGTCCACCGCCTCAGCCCCGCTGGTGAACTCCTGAAAATCCGGCAGGAACAGGGCGCATCCCAGAGGGAGCAGGGCGGATACGGCAGCGGCGGCAAAGAACAGGGGCTTGCGCCGCAGTTTGGCAAATTCACACCGCAGGAGATCAAGCAATGCCCTCACCCCCTGTGATGCGCTTGAAGTAGTCCTCCAAGGTGTCCTCGTAGAGATGGGCGTCGGACACTACCAGCCCCGCTTCTACGAACCGCCGCACCGCCGCGCCGGTGTCCAGGCGTAGATCCCGGACCATCAACTCCCGCTCATTCTCCACTGCAACATCCCGCACACCCATCTCCTGCCGGAGCATCTGGGCGGCCACCGGCGCGTTGGACACGGTAAAGCGGAGAACTTTTCCGTTTTTCTGTTCCAGCTCCACAAGGCTCTCTTCCTCCAGGAGAACACCGTGGTCGATGATCCCGATGTCGTCGGCCAGCAGGGCGATCTCGGAGAGGATATGGCTGGAGATCAGGATGGTCTTGCCCCGCTCATCGCACAGCGCCCGAATGAAGTCCCGCACCTCGGCAATGCCGATGGGGTCCAGGCCGTTGATGGGCTCATCCAAAATCAACAGCTCCGGGTCGTGCATCACCGCCAGGGCGATAGCCAGCCGCTGTTTCATACCCAGGGAGTATTGGGCGTAGCGTTTCTTGTCCCGGTAGGGCAGGTTCACCAGTTCCAAGGCACTCTTGATGTAGTTGGGACTCTTGAGGCCCCGGAGCCGGGCGAAGATCTGCAAATTCTCTGTCCCGGTCAGGTTGGGGTAGAACCCCGGGGACTCGATGAGACTGCCAATGCGGGGCAGGATGCGCGTTTCATTCCCCTTCAGCGGCTGACCGAAGAGAGACACCGTGCCGGATGTGGGAGCAGTCAG
Source organism: Clostridium sp. ATCC BAA-442 (assembly GCF_964239415.1). Lineage (NCBI taxonomy): Bacteria > Bacillati > Bacillota > Clostridia > Eubacteriales > Clostridiaceae > Clostridium > Clostridium sp. ATCC BAA-442. Next base: position 38,909 of record NZ_CAXSQB010000021.1, read on the forward strand.
GCCCAGGAGCATCTTCATGGTAGTCGTCTTTCCCGCTCCGTTTCGTCCTAAGAGACCGTAGATGCGCCCCTTCTGCACATGGAGATCCAGGTTGGAGACGCTGACCTGATCCCCGTATCGTTTGATAAGTCCTCTGGTTTCGATGATACAGTCGCTCATAAGCGGTACCCTCCTTTACGTTGTGCCAACAGGATAGCACCCGTACCTTGAGATAACGCTGAGCCAACCTTGATTTATCTCTGAGATTTTCTGAAAGACATGGGCAGACCCCCGCTTTGGCGGTATAATAGAGCCAATGGAGGGAGGTAAACCATATGGAATATAAAATCTTATTCGTGGACGATGACCTGGATATTTTGGAGATGCTGTGCTCGATTTTCCGTCGGGCAGGATATACCGATCTTGTGACTGCCTCCTCCGGCCCGGAAGCCCTCCGGGGTTGGCGTGAGCAGCAGCCGGCGCTGATCGTTTTAGATGTGATGATGCCGGGAATGGATGGATTTGAAGTTCTGCGGGAGATCCGCCGCACCAGCCATGTGCCCATTCTGATGCTTACCGCCCGGGGCGAGGCAGAGGACCGCATCGAGGGGCTGGAGATCGGAGCGGATGACTACCTCCCCAAGCCCTTTCTGCCCAAGGAACTGCTGCTCCGGGCGGGGGCCATCCTTCACCGGGCTTACCCGGAGCCACACCGGACGGTGGAGCTGGCGGCGTCCACGGTGGATCTGGAGAAGGCGGAAGTGTGGAAGAATGGAGAATGTGCGCCCTTAACAGCAAAGGAGTTGCAGTTGTTCGAGAAGCTCTATGAAAATGCCGGTCGGATCGTCACTACCGGTATCCTGTGCGAGACCATCTGCGGCGAGTTCTGGCAGGGCTACGAGAGCACCCTCTCCACCCACATCCGGCACCTGCGGGAGAAGATCGAGGAAAATCCCTCCAAGCCGGTCTCCCTGGTGACAGCCAAGGGGCTGGGATACCGGCTCAATTTGAAGGGGGCGAAATCGTGAACCCGGTGCAGCGGTTTTTCCGGCGCTACATTTTCTCCACCATTGGCATTTTGACGCTGTTCTTCGTGGTCAACATTGCGCTTGCCCTGAGCGTCATGATCGCCGGATACATGAGCGGGACAGACAACGGGTTGTCTGTCCGCGAGGTTTCCGGCCATGTGACGGAGCAGGCCGGCACCTGGACGGCGGACGGCACGGCGCTGGCCCTGCTGCGGGAGCATGACGCCTGGGCCATGCTTTTGGATGAGAGCGGCACGGTAGTCTGGGAGCAGGGTCTTCCGGAGGAACTGCCCCGATCCTATACCAGCGCCCAGGTGGCGTCCTTCAGCCGATGGTATCTCCAGGACTACCCGGTGAAAGTGTGGAGCCGGGAGGACGGCGCCCTGATGGTGGTGGGATTTGCCCCGGACACCCTGGTGAAATACTACTTTTCCATGGAGACTCCCTCCCTGATGATGTTCCTGGTGGGAGCCATCGTGGTTTTTGTGTTCAACCTGCTGCTGATGATCTTCCTGATGCTACGGAACACCCGCCGGGTGGAGAAAGCCATGTCCCCCATCCTGCAGGGTATTCAAGCCCTGAGCCGGGGCAGTTACCGGTCTTTGGACGAGTACGGGGAGCTGGCGGAGATCAACGCGGGGCTGAACCAGGCCGGGGCTTACCTGATGCAAAAGGACAACGCCCGGGCGGAGTGGATTCGCGGAGTGTCCCACGACATCCGTACCCCCCTCTCAATGGTGCTGGGCTACGCCAGCGAGCTGGAGGACGATGACGCTCTCCCCACGGAGGCTCGGCGGCAGGCAGGTATGATCCGGCGGCAGGGGGAGCGGCTGAAATCCCTGGTGGAGGATCTGAACCTGACCACCAAACTGGAGTACGCCCTCCAGCCCATCTGCCGGGAGACGGTGGATTTGGTGGAGATCGGCCGGCAGGCGGTAAGCGAGGTGCTCAACAGCGGCCTACCGGAGCAGTATGAGATTGAATTTTCTGAGGAGCATCCGGGCCGCGCTGCCAGAACAGAGGGCGACGCCGCCCTGCTGCGGCGGATGCTGGACAATCTGATCCGCAACAGCATTGTCCACAATCCCCAGGGCTGCCATATCTCCGTTAAGGTAGGCGCGGAGGATGGGCGATGCGCCTGCACAGTGACGGATGATGGCGTTGGAATGGATGCCGCTCGACTGGAGGCGCTGAACCAGGAGGCGGACGTCTCCAGCACCCAAGGCGGCGAGCACGGTCTGGGCCTCAAGCTAGTGTGGCAGATCGTAAAGGCGCACGGCGGAACGGTGCGGTTCCGGCAAGTTGGCCCGCATGGGTTGGGGATCTGCATCACATTTCCCGCATACAACACGCGTTGAAAAGAGGCGGACATCCCCGAAGAGCCATCCGCCTCCCGTTCCCTCCAATGACAACCGCTCTCCTCCATATCTGTTTATCCCGCCCTTTGTTCTGGTTTGGGATGTCACTCCTTTTACGGGAGAACAACCGTTTGTGATAACTAAAATGAATGTATGATAACCCAGTCTTCGCCAAACAAGATTTTGATTGTTCTCCTGATATTTCCTTTTCTGATATCCATATGTTTGATTGAGATTTTTCTTCCATAATGAGAACTGAAGAAATATGGTTCCAGCACCACATGAAAAATGGAGTCATTTTTTCATATGTACCTGTTTTAGAACACAGAGCAGACTCGTAAGAGAGAATAAAGTCTATAATGCCCGGAGTTATTTTACCCGATATGATTGCCCCATAAGCCCAATCGGAATCTTGTATGCTCCCGTATGGGGGCGTGATTTATTTCATCTGTTTCATCAGACCAGCAATGAATAGAGAACGTCTGCACTTTATTTGATGTTTTTATTACCTAGAAGAAGGCTATTTAATTGTAAACTGAACTGAAATAGTTAGGAGAGGTCCTGGCAAGATTTCCTTTTTGTATTGCCATTTTTGTAGATTGTGCTTATAATAATGGCGACAAAATCAAAGGAAGGAATGGGTCCCATGGACTATATCTAATCGTTTTTCTTTCCTCCCCACCCAGATATAATTGCAATAATGTTTAATAGCCCAAGGAGGTTTCTCATGTTAAAGCATAAGCGGGTTTTCTTACCCTTATGTCTTGTGTTGGTCTTTGCATTGCTTTCTATTTCTGTATTTGCAGTAGCCTCCTCGAATCCCACTCCTGATCCCGATCCTGATGCTTTCTACATCACTGAGTGAACGACCTATGGAGACGTATTAGAGCATTTCTATCCAGACGAGTACGCCTCTCTTGCGAGCGATGTTAAAGCGGCTTACGACAGTCAGTATATCTTAGGAAAAAACGATGACCATACATTCACAAGAACGATAACCGCCACTGATGGCCCCGATGATCCGTACAGTGCTTGGTTCGAAACAAGTACTACTGGTGTTTATTCCGATCCTACCGCTAAAGCAAAGGGGCCTGACATTCTAGTTTCTCTTGTGTCTAAAGCCGAGTCGTCTTCAGAAGGGGAGATTCGGGCGCAGTCGTTTTTGGAAGCAACCTCTCCGTGCCCCCAAATGACCACATTGATTATCGTATATGACAATACAAGCAAGGTCGAGAAGACGTTCTACGACTCTGACAGTAATACTAATTCTCTGGAGATGGACGAAACTGTAGAAGACCTGGAATCCGGCATGGAATACCGTGTCACTTGTACTGCTACAGTCACTTTCCCTGCCGGTTATGTTCCTCCTGTCGCCACCCGGGGCGGGGTTCATTATATAACTGTGAAATAAGCGCCTATACGCGAAGGGATAGCACTTAGAAGTGCTACCCCTTCGTTTTATACTCTTTATCTATGTTAGGAACTGATATAAGAGCAGAAGATATCAAGATCTCCTGGCTACCCTCCCTCTCCTGGTGGACACCAGCTCTCCCTAGGGCTGCTCCGTACATTCTCCCCTGCCCGCTCCGTGCTGTCCTGGTGGCTACATCGGCCTCTATGTGAAAGAGGCACCGCCGGCTACTCCTTCCGCTTCTGATGAAGAACCCTTGTTGGATCGGTAAATAATAATTGCGGTAAAAACTTCTTGGACTATAGTTTTCCACGATACTTGTTACGACATCTTCAATGCTTGTAACTTTAGCTACAGCAGTTATCTGAACAGCCAGAACAGACCGCTGCCATCATCAAGAGATTTGCAACGACTTTTTTTCACGTCATTTCTGTTCGGCACACACGGACTGGACTCTTAAGAGCCCAGTCCGCTGTAAAATCAATCTCAACACTTTAATAGTAGGAGGAGAGTGTATGATCAGACACAAATACGCTTATATTTTTTTCACTCATATCTCCGGTATATAGTCGCACAATCATCTACTATGGCTTCGACGACTAGATACGCCGCATCTTCCAGTCCGTGTCCCTCGTACAGCCCGCTTATCGAATAAATACTTATTTTGGAAATAGACCACAAAACTAGGGCCGCCTAAATTATAAAAATTCAGGCGGCCTAATCATTTCTTAGGATATGGTTGCTGTGACATGTCGTGGTCTTCCCGTAGATCGCTAAGACGCATTCTTTCTTTCACAACAAACCTGCCTTATCGATTTGTGCGTTTGCGGATAAAATCGTAGTCTTCCTCTGTTAAAACAATCGGGTCGTGTACGCTTTCATAGCTTGCAATATGAGCCAAAATCAGTTGTTCAATCTCCTTATTTGCTGAACGCCCATTATGACCTGCTATGTATTTTAGCTTATCCATTTTAGCTTCTTCGATACGCAGAGCAAAATGCGGATTTTTGTGTGACACATTTGGCATAACTTTCCCTACCTTGTTAGGCAACACGGCTAACATTTCCTCATCATCTAGACATGCAGGCTGGCCTTTTGTCCTTTAACATTGATTACGGTAGTTTTCAATAATTTGTTCTAAAGACGCGATCTGGTGAGAGACCCAACCTAATCTAAAGAATTTGTTGTCATTGTTCAGATTAGGTTGGTCAATTTTGCCTGGAATCCTTGTTATATCAAGGGCTTCAGGATTTTTACTTGTTTTTAATTGGTGTCACTTACAAAACACAAACAGCGCAAAGCTGAAGTGCAAAACGAGTAATCAGCGTGATTTGAACCCCTCTGATGTCACTTGTACTTCTCTCATGCGTTTCCTTTCGTGAAAACATGTACTGTATGAAGCTGGTTAATAGTAGATATAGAATAAAAAGGAAATTTAACGTCTAAATTATATATGGCGGGAGTATGTTTCAGCGGCTTTCGTCATGGTTATTTCATATGCAGATTTAGGGGGGAGTCCCATGCGGATATGGATCTATGGTGGCAGCCCGGAAGAAATCCAAGAGATGATAGAAAAAAGCGTCAGTTTCGGAAATACTGTATCAGGAACCTCGCTCCGGGCGGAGACTGATTCTTCATTTCCGCAAAGTGGTTTAATAGCGGCTATATCTGCTGCAATGCGTGGGGAGTTCGATTTGTTGCAGCTCCTGGCTCTTGAGCTGCTAGGGAACAAGAGTAAAGCAGCACAGATGGTAGAACTGTTCCAAAACTATGGCGTCTCGGTCAGATCTGTCTCCAGCAGAGGAATCAACAGCTCCTGATACCCGGCGCGGTCAAATTGTTTGACTGCTTCCGCGGCCGCTTCCAGAGCCGTTCCAACGCACCCTTGTAGCAATGAGCGGCTGGACTTGCTCAGCAGTATGTCTGAGCGGCACTGGTCATAGTCAGCTATCTCCATATGCCATGGCTTGAGCAGATTTGGATAGCGGACGCACAGCTGCGCCGCAATAGACAGGCCCTTGCCGTCGAAATCGCCGGAGTAGAAAAGTTGTGTGCCCTCCCTGGCCAACAGGTCCAGCAACCGCAGCGCCGCCACAGAAGGCTGTCCGGAGGTGCAGATCAGCGGAGAATGAAATTGCGAAACGTGGTCGCAGAGCTGGGTAAACACCATTTCATTTTCCACAATATAGACCTTTCCTGAGGGACTGCGCGCGCCGGTCAGCCCGGAAAGATTGGCGAGCGATAAAGTGTATATCTCTCGCCTTTGGCGGAAGAGGCTGCAGGCAGGGTGTTCCGCCGTTCCCGCAAGGAGGACAAGCCCCGTTTGCGTCACCAGGCTGGATATGCTGTCGTACAGAATCCCGTTTTCATAGTACAGTCTGTCCCGTTGCTCCGCGTTTGCTGGTACTGCCAGCCCGGAACGGAAGGACAAAAGACGTAAAAACAGCTTTCCACACAATGTTCCGCTGTCTAGGGCATGGGGATCTGAGGTAGCATGCGCACTGAGAACAGCCAGGCGGACCATGCCCTGCGTACGCTGTTCCAGCAGGTCCAAGCTCCGGCAGGCCTGCAACAGAGCGTGCCTTGTCCCATCCAAGTCCTTTGCGGCCTCCCGGCGAGGCAATTGATATCCGTCTCCCTGGTGATCCTTCAGCGTTTGGAGCCATCGGATACAGAGACTGTTGTCTGTTTGTTTCAATATCTGAGTCATCATAGTGGTAAAGCGGCTGTTTTCTGCTTCACGCAGCTCACTATTTGTTCTGATCTCCGTATTAAAGTAGGACTCCAGAACTTCTTTTAGAGAGACTTTCCCAAAACGGAGTTCCTGAAGGGCCGCCTCAAACTGCGCCGCATGGAACCGCAGCGGCGGGGAGAAAGGACGGCCAAAAATGCTCCGAGCGGCATCGCACTCCTCTTGGGTTGCGTCGTCCAGCCGGATGGTTCCTGCTGGCCGGCCGTAGCTGCGGTATTTTTTTAACAGCTCGGACAGAATACGGCGATATCCGGGCCTGGACTGGAAATAGGCCGCACAGGCCCTGGCCTGGTCATTCATAGATTGTCCTCCAAGGTCCGCTGTTTGCCGTTCCAGTGGTAGCGCAAAATGGTGACTACCGGGGCATTGGGCGGGTGGTGCATCTCGGCGATGTCCAAATCGGCCACACAGGCGTAGCAGCCCCAAAGGGCCTGGGAGTTGATGATATAGTCGAAGTCTAGGATCCCCATCAGCTCAAACATAGCACTGATATTCTGGTCGTCCACACCGGCGAAAGCCTCATCCAGGGCCAGGATCTGGGGGCAGGACGCTCCACCTTTCTGGTACTGGGCGGAGACGGAGGCGAAGAGGGGGACATACATGGCCATCGCCTTTTCCCCTCCGCTAAATTTGTTAAACGCACGGTCAGAGAGCTCCTTCTTTCCATCCTCTCCCCGCTGGTAGAACAGGCGGAACTCATACCAACTCCGGTAATCCAGCACCGAGCGGATTAGATCGGCGTAATTGACCGACAGCCCCTGGACATGGGCCTCCTCCCGCGCCCGTTTGACCTTGTTCCGGAAATGAGAGGAGACTTTCTGGCTGTCCTCTGGGGTGAGCAGGGCCCGGTCCTTGTTTAGCAAGGTGACTAAGTGAGCGGTGTCCAGCTCCCCGTCCCCCTCTGACTTCTTCTCTTTCCAGTCTAGGCTGAAGGTCAATCCCATGGAAGTGGTCAGGGTGGCCATCAGGGAAGTCATGTCACGGACCCAGCGGCCGCTCTCCTCGATACGGGCACGCAGCTTGTGGCTGATGGTCTCGGTCAGGATGTTTTCAAACAGCTCCCGGTCTCGGTCCTCCAAAATGCTGCCGGTGGAGTCGATGTCGGCCTGGAGGGACTGGATAAACTCGTAAAGGGAAAGCTCTTTTCCGCCCTTCTTAAAGAAAATACACAGGCGCTGCCGGAGATGGGCAGCCTGACTGGGAGCGTCAAAGAGCAGCTTGATCTCAGGGTGATAGCCCAGCAGGCTATTGTTGGAGCGTTGGTAATTGCTCCGCAGAGCGTCCGCCATATGCTCCGGTGTATACTTCCGGTCGGCAGGCTGAATCTTGCTGGCCGCCTGCCGGGCGCGCTCCTCCAAATTCAGGCCCTCGCCCAGCCCTGAGAACCCCAGTCCTAGGTCCTCCTGAAAATAGCGCTCAAGGTCCTGCTCCTCAATGGTGGCGTTTAACAGATTCTCTTTTCGCCGCGCAACAGTGTCACTGGAGCTTTTCAACTCGGCCTTTAGGCGAGCGCATGCCTCGCCTGCCTCCCGGTTTTCCCGATCCTGGAGGCTGATCTCTTCGTCCAGTTCCGCTAAACGGCGGACGCGGGCCTGATTTTCCGGCCGATCAAGATAAGCTTGCAGTGCGTCAGCGGCCGACTGGCTCACCTGCAGGGAGTTTCGGACGATGTCGTTAGACTTCCTCTGGTCTGCCGCCTGGTCCCGCTGTTCGTCAATGGTGTCCTGTTCCTGCTCCATGGAGCGGGCCGCATAGTCCAGCTGCTGGCGGCTGCGCTCCAGGTCGTTCAAGGTGTCTTGATATTCCCCGGCTGCCTCCCGGGCCTCCTCGTAGCCCGATACCGTCCGCTGATAAGGCAGGCCGGTACTTAACGTGAGACTCTTCTCCTCCAGGGCGGACCAAGCCTGTTTTGCCGATTGCTCGTCTGCCAGCTTTCGCTGCTGTTCCGTCTCGGCTTGCCGCAGCTCCCGGCAGGCCTGCTCCAATAGCGCGATGGCCTGGTCCAAATCCTCGGTGGCCGGCATCTGGGCGCGCTCCTGCTCCAACTGGGACAGCCGCCTGGAACCATCTGCGACTTCGTCTTGTGCGGACTGCACCTTCCTGGCCAGCTGCTCCAACCGCTCTTCTAAGCTGTGGATTTGCCGCTGGCGGTTGGCCTCCCGGGCGGCGGTGCCCACGAACCCGGCGGGGCGCTCAGCGTGGCTGCAGCCCCGAACCATGCCACAGCGGAATCGACCGTCGGGGAGAAGGGCGGTTTCGGAGTTGAGATCGGAGCGGGAGATGGACCGCAGACAGGCGGCGGCTTCGTTAGGAAAGCGCCCATTGGTGTCTGGAATCAGATCGAGGATGGGCTGTTCCACGGCAGGCCCGGGGATCAGAAAGCGATCCGGATACTCCTCCAGTAGCTTCCGAACCGCCGGCAGATGTTCTTCTGGGACCACCAGGGCGTCCAGCAGACCGGCGTCGGTGAGCTGGGCCTCTAGGAGGTCGCGATCCCTCTGGGGGAGGCCGGGGGCAAAGTCTACCATCTCATAGAGGGGGGCGCAGGGGATATCCCGCAGCATCAGCTGGAGGCGGGTGGCCTGGGTCGCATCCCGGCGGGGCGGGACAGGCTCCGGCTGAACCTTAAGCCGTGCCAATTCCCTCTCCTGCTCCTGCTGCTCCTCTAGCAGGGCATTTAAAGCAGTTTTCGCTTGCAGCAACTGCCCCCGAAGGTTGGAATCGCAGATGCGGGTACATTCGTCAATCTGGTTGCGGACAGGACTCCAGTCCGCCGGGACGCGGTAAGCAGCCAGTGCCCGGCGGATCTCCAGCCAGATATCCTGGGAAATGTCCAGCTGTATGTTCCGGCCCCGCCAACGGGTAAAGGTCTCCAGCAGCTTGTCCCGCTCATCCCGCTCCTGAGTCTGGGCGTCCCGAAGGATGATCTGTGCCTTCCTCACGGAGACATCGGCCTGATCCAAGGCCTGACAGGTGCGATCGTAGATGACCCTGGCCTCCTCCGCCTTTTGCAGAACACGCAGGACGTCCTCAATTTGCTGCTTCCGTTGCCGGAGTGCGGCAAGAATAGATCGCTGCTCCGCATCCAGCCGCTCCCTCTGGATGCCGTGGACATAGCAGTCGTGCTCCTGCCCCAGAGACAGAAGGTCGTTTTGACCGTTCAGCTTCCACAAGAGCTGGCGCACCTCGGCCTGTACGTTGTCACATTCCTGGGTCAGCGTCCGCAGGCGAACCTCGCGCCGGGAGATCCCCTCCTCTAGCTTTCGGAGCTGGGATTCCCCCTGTTTCAGCTGTTCTGCCTGTCTGGCACAGCTCTCCCGGGCCTGTTTCAACTGAGCACCCTTGGCGGACAGATCGTCGTCCCCCATGGCTGCCCGTTGGGCCTTGGCCTGCTCCAGCCGGGTACCCGACTGACGTTGCCGGTCCAACTGTTCCTCCAACTGTCGGTTCAGGTCATTGTGGAGGGCTTCTGCGTCCCGGAGCTGGTTGCGCAGGCGCTGTGTGGCGCTGACAGCATCCAGATATGCCTGGCCCTTTCGGCCCAAGATATACTGGTTATACCGGTTATATTCGTTGCGGATGATCCTGGCGTCCTGCATGGCCGCCTGGTATCCGTGAAGCGTATCCTCCAGGCTGTCCATCTGTTCCATAGTGCTGACCATGGCGGACAGGTCATCATCTGTCAGCACCTGGAGGGACAGGTTGAGCAGCTCCTTCACCTCGGTGGGGCGGAAATCCTTGGACAGCTTGGGAGCCCGCACCATAATCAGAAGCTGGACCAACTGATCATACTGCCGGATGTCTTCAAAACCAAAGATTTGATCGTTGACCATCTCTTTGTATGCGGTCTGGCTTTCTGCCCAGCAACTGGGGTCCCCGATGAGCTTGCGAAGTTTCTGCTTGCTCAGAGGGAAATTCTGGCTATCTATCTTTTCATAGAGCCGGAGGCCATCTGGACCGATCCTACGCCCATCCCGGAGGCAGAAACCCCAGAAGTCGATGCCCTTTCCCTGCTGGGCCCGCATCCCCACACCGATGGTTCGATACTCCTCTGTACCGGGCTTTCGGAACTCCAGGTACAGATAACCGGTGGACTCCTCCTGCGCGTTGTCGCCCAGCAGATAAAATTCCATTTTACGATCCCGGGAGCCGAAGGGATCCAGACGCTCTGGACGTCTGTCCCCATCCAGAATAAAGGGGACAAAACTCTGGGTGGTAATGGATTTGCCAGCGGCGTTATTTCCCCGCAGCAGGATATGTCCGTCTTGAAGGGAGAACTCCTCCTGGTCGTACAGCCAAAAGTTGAGAAATCCCAGTTTATTCATCTTCCAGCGGCTCATTGTACTCCCACTCTCCCGATTCGTTTTGATAAGCGGCGGGGTAGCGCCCAACCAGCTTGCCCACAGCCGGATAGAGCAAAATATCCATGTCCAGCTCCTCCAGAAGCATCCAACTGGCCATGTATGCGGTCAACTCTTGACTGATGTGCTCCAGGGAGTAGGCGCGCAGTTGGGAACCCCAGCCGTTTCCATACCGATCCCGGCAGCGCTGGATCTCATAGCGGAACTCTCGGCGGGTGAGCAGTATGGTATCGTCCGCCCGGCGGGAATAGACGCCCTGTATAACTTGTTCCCTTATCTGGGCGCACAGCAATAGCGCCACATCGGACAGTGCCCGGGTTCCTGGGTAGAGCGCCCCGCAGCGCTCCCCTTCGGCCAGGAGGAAGAATGCGCCATTTTTGTAGAGATGCAGCTCCCCGTTTAAAAACTGATCCAGATTCCCGTTGACCGTCCGGCGCTGGTTTTTGATATAGTCATAGTCACTCTGGATCTGATCTGAGCAGTACAGACCGGGGGTCAGGGTCAGCTGCCGGTAGACCCGCCGCCGGCGCTGCTCCGTCTCATCTCCCTCCCAGGAAAAAGCTTCAAAATCCTCGATAGACTGGCAGTCCATAATGTCCCGGCCAAAATGCACTGGAAAGTGCCGGGACAGACCAGTGTTTTCATAGAGAACCTCCTGAGTTTGATCATTGCCGAAAAGGGCGCTGTTCCCGTCGTAAACCAGCACCAATCCCACCTCCTGGGCGTATTGGAGCACCCGAACCAGAGATTTTCGATGGGGGAACCGGGTCCAGTCCACCGGCCGCACTTCACAGAGGAAGGTCTCGATGGCCTGGGTCAGGGAAGAGAGCAGAAAGGGAGCGCCGTCATCCAGGTCCGCCAAAAATAGCAAAAGGGCGCACAGAAGGCAGTAATCCAGCGGTTCCTGAAAGGACTGGATGCCCATCCAAGGCGTGGCTCTGGGCGGGATTTTTTCCAGCTTGACCACCAATTCGTTGACTACCAGGTTCCAACCTAGCAGCTCGTTGACCAACCTGCGGTAATCGGGCAGGGTACGCTTCAGGTTGAAATAGAGCTCCTTATCTTCCCTGCGGGTCACCCAGAACTGGTTCAGCAGGGCACGAAATTCATACACGGCCAGCCTCCTCAAAGATCAGTACGCAGTTGGGCATGGTCAGAACCCCGTCGGTACACCGCAGCGCACAGGGCTGGCTGCCCCGCTTTTTCAATCGGTAGACTTGTCCATATTGGGTCAATCCCCGCTTGTCGGGGCTGAGATTGGCCAACGCCACCCAGGACAGGAACACGGTGCGCACAGCAGGGGAGACGGGGGTATCCAGCGCAGCCAGGTCCAGCTTCCCGTCCCGGATATGGCTCATGACCTCCTGCCGAAGGGCGCGCTCCTCCTCCAGGATCTTCTGACGTTGGGCCGCCTTTTCGGCGCTCTTGTCCACAAAGCCGGTGCGATCCATCCGGGGCCGGTAGGAGCGGTTTCTGGGCTGGAGGGAGTACTCCATAGGGGACTCGTCGTAGGGACTCAAGTCGATGCGCTCCGACTCCCGGATGTGGTCAAAGGCAAAATGCCGAGCCTGCTGGGCGCCAAATACCAAGGCAGAGAGGCGGTGGCCCTCCTCCACTGTCTGAAAACCGGCAAATAGGGTGAGCAGATGGCGCAACTCCGCCTTGTTGCTTACCCCCATATTTTCCATCTGTACCAGCAGGGCCGCATTCTGCACCGCCCTGCGAATGACCTCGTTGGTTACGTTCAGCACCTGCCGGGCAGCGGGATCGCTGCCCGTGAACCAAGCGGTCAAAGATTGCCAGACCCCCTCGCATCGGGTTTGCAACTCCGCTTTCCAGTTAGGGGGCTGTTCAGACTGGGGACGAGGAATCTCCAACTCACTGCGCTGAACCAGCTCCAGAATATGAGCGACCCGTGCCGGAGAAAACTGCTCCAGCTGTGCGCCAATCTGCGCGGCGCTGTGCTGGAGATCCTGGATAAAATCCTCCAGATAGCGGACAAGATTCTGCTTATAGACGATGAAATCCACCGATTTCATTTGCATTTCCATCCCCGGGCCATAGAACTCCCGGAGAAAATCCTGGTGGTTCTGGCTCAAACGCTGAAAGTCATCCTGCAGATCCTGCCACCAGGCGTTGACCTCCCGAAGGGGCATTTCATCCAACCGTTCCGCCCTATACAAGTCCTCCCGAATACGGCGGAACGGACTGGCGGAGAGACCGGCAGTCTGGGTGGACAGATTTTCCAGGGTGATGGTCAGCCGCTCAATCTCAATGGACGTCTGGGACATCATATACTGAAACTGCCGGTTCTTAAACTCGGCGATAGTGCGGGGCTTGCGAGGATCCTGAATAGGCGTGAGGTTCTTCCACTTGACCAATTGCTGTAGGTCCAGCGTCAACTGCTCCGGGGTATAGTCTGAAAAGACAGCCTGCTCTCGCAGCAGAACCAGAACGGTGTCCCGATCCATTTGATAGTGCATCTTCTGGTGCTCCAGATAGAAAATGCGCATGATCGTACGATATACGGTGTAGTTGTCCGCGGATAGATATCTGGTCTCTGGTATGCTGTCTAATAGGTCGGCTCGCAGCATGCTCCATCAGCCTTTCCGACTCAATCTCTTTATTGGCTTCATCATACTATATCCGTCTCAACATTACAATCGTATATAATGATTTTTGTTTCATACAACTCGATTACACCATCAAAAGAATTAATGGAGGCTTATTTTAGCCAGCAGGATGATTTGGAGAGTCAAGGAATAATTAAAGATGATAATTAGTGTTGTCTTTCGTGTTTCATTAACCGGCTTTTAAAAACTTTTTTGAAGAGCTCAAAAATCCGGCAGCGTTTCAAAAGGACTTTTCGGATGCTAAAAGAGGTGACTGCTTGGATGCAGTCACCTCTTTTGCGATTGGACGGTTCAACTGTCATTCTGCTGGCGCTTGCTCATGCGCCAAAGAGTGGTACGACTGACCCCCAGTTCCTTGGCAAGATCCTTTTTCTTTTTCCGGGCAGGAAGCGCGGGCGGGGGGGCATCCGGTTGCTTGGCCGCGGAGCCAGCGACTAGTCCCAGGTTCCTCAGACTCTCTGCGGTGATGAATTGATCCTCCACCAGCACCACCAAGCGCTCGCACACGTTGCGCAGTTCCCGCACGTTTCCCGGCCAGTCATATTTCTGGAGCAGGGCGACCGCCTCAGATGTGAGCTTGGGACCTTCTTGTCCCATTTCTTCCGACAACTGGCGTAGGAAGCGCTGGGCCAGGGGGAGGATGTCCTCTGGGTGCTCCCGCAAGGGCGGGATCTGAACCTCAAACGTGTTGAGCCGATAGAGTAGGTCGTTGCGGAAATTTCCCTGATCGATGCGGCGCTTGATATCGATGTTGGTGGCGGCGATGACGCGCACATCCACTGGAATGACGGCGGTGCTTCCGATCCGCCGGATTTCCCTCTCCTGAAGGACACGGAGCAGTTTTGCCTGAAGGGGACAGGATATCTCGCCAATCTCGTCCAAAAAGATGGTGCCGTGATGCGCCAACTCAAACAGACCAGGCTTGCCATCCTGGGAGGCTCCGGAGAAAGCGCCGGATTCGTAGCCGAACAGCTCGCTTTCCAACAGGGTCTCAGGGAGGGCGGCGCAGTTTACCGCCACAAAAGGCTGGCCCGCCCGGCGGCTGGCGGCATGGATGCTGTGAGCGAAAAGCTCCTTGCCAGTGCCGGTCTCTCCGGTGATGAGGACGCTGGAATTTGCCGTGCAGAATTTTTTGGCGATCTGAATTTTGCCCTGCATGGCCTGACTGACGGCAATAATATCGTCAAAGGTATATTTGGAGGTGAGACCCTGGCGGACGAGGCTGCCCCGCAGTTGGCGCCTGTCTTGGAGGGGCTTGGAGGCGGAAGCGGTGACAATCAGCGTGCCTGTGGTTCCGCTGCTGCCTGTAATTAGCCTGTAGCGCACCAGGTAGCGCTGCCCTTGGAGAGTGAGCAGGTGCTCGTCTCCGTCCCGTAAGGGGTTCTCTGGGTTGCCGATATAGGTCAGCTTCGGGTGGATCTCCGAAACCGACTGGACGGGCACCCTGCCCCGGCGGGGGAGCTGGTAGAGTTGGCGCGCCCGGCGGTTGGCCGCGAGCAGACGGCCGGACTCATCCACCGCCAGCACCGCGTCTTCGATGTCGTCCAGGATCATCCGGGTGACGTTGCTTATGGCGTACTTTATATGGATGTTGCGGGCCGCGTCCACCGCCTT
This sequence comes from Clostridium sp. ATCC BAA-442, assembly GCF_964239415.1. NCBI lineage: Bacteria > Bacillati > Bacillota > Clostridia > Eubacteriales > Clostridiaceae > Clostridium > Clostridium sp. ATCC BAA-442. The sequence continues at coordinate 54,045 of NZ_CAXSQB010000021.1, forward strand.
CTCCAGGGCGCCCTCCAGCACCTCCCTTCGGGTGCGGATGTAGACACAGGGGTGCCCGCGATCGGTACAGATGTGGCCGACGGTACCGGCGCACACCAGAGCGTCCATACCGTCGGCCAGAGCGGCGTCCACCGCTTCGACGGCGCTTTCTCCGTCCACCACGTCGTAAAGGCGGATCTCTGCTTCACACAGGGCTTCCAGATCGGGTAGCAGATCTTCCAGACCGCGGCGCTCCAGACACAGTGCGATGTGCCGGGGGGAGAACTGCTCCCGGCAGCGTAACAGGGCCTCCACAATATCCGCGCCGTCGAAGTCCAGATGGATGATATGTTTTTGGGGATAGCGGGCACAGATCTGGCGGTAGGTGATGCCCCTGGCCACGATCATATCGTATTTGTCCAGATCATCCAACGGCTGGGTGCCGAAGCGGTGGAGAACATCCACATGGATCTGGCTGCTCTGGAAGCGGCGGGCCTGCTGGGTTACCAGATACAGACTTTCTGGGGAGGGGACGAACACGGCCACATACACCATGACGGTGGCTCCTTTCCTGGAAAATGAACAGAGAAAAAGGTTCAGGCGGACCCCGAAAGACCCGCCTGAATTATACTATATTTGTGACTTTAACTCAAGACTCCTCCAGAGAGGCCAGGTAGTCTGCCTCAAATTGGAGCACATATTCGGTGGCCTTATTGGTGTCCATGTACTGGCTGATCAGCTGGTTGGGCGTGATGTACTCACTCTCCCAGGCTTCCGTCTGGCTGACCTTGCTCAGAGCGTCGCTCCAGAAGGCCACAGCGGCGTCGCTCATGGCGGCGGGGGCGGCCACGCCGCGCCACACAGGAACCTCAACATCCTCATAGGCTCTATCCACCTCGCTGAGGGTGGGAGCTTCAGCTAGATTGCCGCTGAAGCGCTCGGTGGACAGGGCCAGGGTGGGTGTCAAGTCCCCGGACTCCACGTACTGGGTGGCGGAGGCGGGTTTGGAGATCACGAAGTCCAGGTTTCCGCCCAGAGCGGCGGTAATGGCATCGCCGGTGGAGTCGTAGGTGATGTAGCCCATCTGGTCCTCAGTCAGGCCCAGCTCTTTCAGCAGTGCGTTGTAGGTGGCGATGTCGTCACCCTTGGAGCCGCCGATCACCACGAAGGTACCGTTTTTGGCGGCCTCAATGGCGGCGCCGAAGTCGGTGGGATCGCCGCCGGACTTGGCATAATCGGTCTTGCCGGCAGCGGTCTCACAGGTAAAAAGCAGCTGCTTGTCCAGTGCCATGATGGCCAGGATGCGGAAGTTTTCGGCCCGGTTGGGGGTGTTGGCGACCATGGGCATCAGGTCGCCGGAGTTGAAGGTAAGCAGGGTGTTGTCCACATCCACCTTCTTGGTGGCGACCTTGTATCGGCCCACCTCGCCGGCACCGTCGGTCTCGTTGGACACCACGATGGTCTGGCCGTTGACCATGTTCTCGTTGGTCATGATCTCTGCGATTTTTCGGGAGAAGATATCCGAGCCGCCGCCGGCGCCGGAGGTACACACCCAGGTAACGGTTCCTTTAGGGGTATAGGTGCCGTCCTCATTAAGGCCACTGTTCCCGCCGCCGCAGGAGGCGAGGGAGAGAGCCATAATGGCAACAAGGGAGAAAGTCAGGATCTTTTTCATACGCATGAGCTCCTTGTTCAAATCGTAGGTGCGCGGCTCAGACAGCCGCGCTGGACTTCGTCTTGACCTTGTGCAGGATGGCCTTGACAACGGGGGTCAGCACTAGCACCAGGAAGATAACCAGTAGGACGATCTTCAGGGGGGTGTTGGCGAACACGCTCAGGCTGCCCTGTGAGGCGATAAAAGCCTTGCGCATATTTTCCTCCAGCATGGGAGCCAGCACGAAGGCCAGCAGCATGGGGGCGGTGGGGAAGCCGTTCTTATCCAGTAGGTAGCCGACGATACCGGAGACAAACATGATGATCACACCATACATGGAGTAAGAGGTAGAGTAGGCGCCCACGATGCAGATACAGGTGATGATGGGGATCATGTACTTGATGGGCACACTGAGAATTTTGATAAGGAAGGGGATTACCAGCACAGCCACAGCCAGGGTAAGCACATTTGCCAGGTATAGGGAGGAGATCAGGCTCCAGCAGAAGTCGGGATTGGTCTCAAACAACAGGGGGCCGGGGTTCAGACCCCACATCATCAGACCACCCAGCAGCACCGCGCCGGTGCCGGAACCGGGGATGCCGAGGGCCAGTAGGGGGGCGAAGGCACCGGCGGCGGCGGAGTTGTTGCCGGCCTCGGAGGCCGCGATGCCCTCAATAGCGCCGGTACCCATCGGTTCCTCGGACTTGAACTTCTTCTGCATGGCGTAGCCCACCATGGAGCCGGTGGTAGCGCCGGAGCCGGGCAGCACGCCAACGAAGGTACCCAGGATGGAAGAGCGGATGGCGGGGGGCAGCAGCCGCTTGATGTCGTGCTTGGTGGGCATGGCGCCGCGGATGGAGAGCTTAATGGCCTTGTAGTCGCCGTTTTTACGCTTTTCCTCGTCGGTCTTGCGCTCGTTTATGAGTTTGATGACCTGGGCGAAGCCCACCGCGCCGATGATGAAGGGGGTGAAGGTGATGCCGCCCATGAGGTACATGTTGTCAAAGTTGAACCGGGGCATACCGGACAGCGTGTCCATGCCGATGGAGGCTACCAGAATACCCAGCATGGTGATGACGATGCCCTTGATGGGGTTCTCGCCGATGAGCCAGCTGATGGAGGTCATGGCGATGAGAAGCACCAGAGTCATTTCCGCATAACCGAAGTTCAGGCCCAGTTTGGCCAGACCGGAGGCGGTAAGGGTCAGGATAATGATGCCAATGGTACCGCCGATGAAGGAGGCCAGATTGGCCGTCATCAGCGCCTGACCGGGCCGGCCCTTTTTCGCCATGGGATAGCCGTCCAGAGCGGTGGTAATGGCGGGAGAATCGCCGGGGATGTTGAGCAGGATCGCGCTGAAGGCGCCGCCGTACATATTGGAGTAGTAGAGTGCGCCCAACATAATGATGGCAGTGGTGGGGTTGAACTTATAGGTCAGGGGGAGTAGTAGAGCCACGCCGGCTAGAGAACCCAGGCCGGGCATGGCGCCCACGATCAGACCCAGAACAGCGCCCAGGGCGCAGGCACCCAGGTTTTCAGGGGAGAATAGGACCTGGAAGCCAGCCAGAAGGGATACAAAATTTTCCAATGTTGTCCAACCTCCTTACATGATATAGGCAAATAGTCCCATGGGGAACTGTACTTGCATCCAAATGACGAACACCCCGATGATGAGGACGGCCATGAAGACCTCGATCAGGATGACCACCTTCCAGGGGGTCCTCTCCACGGCCTTCAGCCACAGCAGCAGGTAGAGCAGGCAACTGGGGATCAGTCCAATGACCCAGCAACCCACGATGACACCGCCGGCACCAAGAATGACCAATAGCTCATTCTTATTGTAGCTGGGGCTGGCCTGGTTGCTGCGCAGCTCCTGCACCAAGCACATCAGGCTGGTGGCAAAAAGCACTACAGCGATGATAGTGGGGAAGAAGGCGGGGGTGGGCTGTCCGTCCCAGAAGCCGAACTTGTTCAGACCAACGCCGATGAATACCAAGGACAAAATGGCAGTGGCGATGGGGACGAATGCGCGGGAGTCGAATTTTACTTTTTGCATAATATTACCTCCTTGTAGTTTTTATCCCGCCGAACAAGGTCGGCGCGGCGGGCTGTCTCCCCCGGTCAGCGGGCGGAGCGGGCAAGAGAACGACCCGCTGCGCCCCTCCGCCGTCAAGCTCCCCTCTCCCGTCGGCGGCTTGGTGGCGGGCTGACCTTACAAGTGTGTCCGTAATCACTGTTATCCAGATCACACTGCGGAGACAACGTTGCGTCCGAAAGAAAAGCAAGGAATGCACCAACTGTTAGAAAAACTAAAAATATTGTTTGGACACACAAAATGGGTGATGAATATTTGTATAAAACATACAGAGCAAAAGAATGAATTTGGAAATTTAGGGAAATCAAAAATTTCAAAAAAATAAAATGTTTCAAATAAAATGTTTCATATGGTGAATCGTCTCAAAAGGTGTTTCAAAATGTTTCAAAATGGGGTGGAATGGGCGAAAAGACATCCCCGGGGGATGACGTATGTACAGTGTGCCAGTCCGGAACATGAGATGCTGAATATGGCCCACCGTACATCTGTTAAAACAAAGAAAAAGGCCGGAAATTGGATTGACAAGCCGAAATGTGAATGCTATAATCCAAACAACAGTTCGTAATAATAAACTTAGTTCTTAATTACGAACAGTAAAGGCGGACTGAGTGGGAGCGCCGCTCGGGGTTGGTTCCGATCACAACATTGGAAAAGGAGACACGATTATGGCACTCATGACGGGAGAACAGTATATCGAGAGCATCCGCAAGATGAACATGCAGGTATATATGTTCGGCAAGAAGGTGGTGAATCCTGTGGATGATCCCATTCTCCGTCCTTCTCTGAACAGCGTGCGGATGACGTATGATCTGGCGCAGAAGCCGGAGTATCAGGAGCTGATGACGGTCATCTCTCCGGAGACCGGGGAGCGGATCAACCGCTTCACTCATATCCACCGGTCTACGGAGGATCTAAAGAACAAGGTGAAGATGCAGCGCCTGCTGGGCCAGCAGACGGCCTCCTGCTTCCAGAGGTGTGTGGGTATGGACGCGTTTAACTCGGTGTATTCCACCACCTACGAGGTGGACCAGAAGTACGGTACCCACTATCACGAAAACTTCAAAAAATTCATGCTGCACGTACAGGGGGAGGACCTGACGGTGGACGGGGCCATGACCGACCCCAAGGGCGATCGGTCCAAGGCACCCCACGCCCAGGAGGACCCGGATCTGTTCCTGCGGGTGGTAGAGCGCCGGGAGGACGGCATCGTGGTACGGGGCGCCAAGGTGCATCAGACCGGAATTCTGAACAGCCACGAGGTCATCGTGATGCCCACCATCTCCATGGGCCCTGACGACAAGGACTACGCGGTGTCCTTCGCTGTGCCCGTAGACAGCAAGGGCATTTACATGATTATCGGCCGCCAGAGTTGTGACACCCGGAAGCGGGAGGGCAGTAAGATGGACGTGGGCAATGCCGAGTTCGGCGGTGTAGAGGCCCTGACCATTTTCGACGACGTGTTCGTGCCCAACGAGCGGATCTTCCTCAATGGCGAGACTGAGTTTGCTGGGATGCTGGTGGAGCGGTTTGCCGGCTATCACCGCCAGAGCTACGGCGGGTGCAAGGTGGGGGTGGGCGACGTGCTCATCGGGGCAGCCGCCCTGGCTGCGGACTACAACGGGGCCGCCAAGGCAAGCCATGTGAAGGACAAGCTCATCGAGATGACCCACCTGAACGAGACCCTGTACTGCTGCGGCATCGCCTGCTCCGCCGAAGGCCACCCCACCGCCAGCGGCAATTACCTGATCGACCTGCTGCTAGCCAACGTGTGCAAGCAGAACGTCACCCGCTTCCCCTACGAGATCTGCCGTCTGGCGGAGGACATTGCTGGCGGTCTGGTGGTCACCGCCCCCTCCGAGGCCGACTTCCGGGACGAGAAGCTGGGGCCTGTCATTGACAAGTACCTCAAGGGCATCGCCGGTGTGTCCACCGAAAACCGCCTGCGCATCCTGCGCCTGATTGAGAACCTCACCTTGGGTACCGCCGCCGTGGGATACCGTACCGAGTCCATGCACGGCGCCGGTTCTCCCCAGGCCCAGCGCATCATGATCGCCCGTCAGGGCAACCTGGAGATGAAGAAGCTGCTGGCTAAAAAGCTGGCCCACATCTCTGAATAAGGGCCTTGCGGCTAGAATGATTTTAGAAAAGGAGATAGCAGTATGACATACGCCATGAAGGCGCCCGCCCGCTATGTGCAGGGGAGCGGCGAGCTGGACAGACTGGGCCGCAGCGTAAAGAAGCTGGGCCGGCGCTTCCTGCTCATCGGAACGGAGAACAACTGGAAGCGCTTTGGCCAGCGCGTGGAACAGACCATGGCCGAGAACGAGAGGGAGGTGGTGTTTACTCCCTTCCATGGTGAGGCCACCAAGGATGAGGTCTTTGCCAAGATGGATGTCTGCAAGGCGGAAGGCTGCGATGTCATTATCGGCATGGGCGGCGGCAAGACCCTGGACACGGCCAAGGCTACGGCTGAGAACCTGGGCCTGCCCTGTGTCATCGTCCCCACCGTGGCGTCCAATGACGCCCCCTGTTCCGGCGTGGCTGTGCTGTACAACGAGCAGGGCGTGGTGGTAAAAGCGGTGCTGATGCGCCGCAGCCCCGACCTGGTGGTGGTGGATACCGAGATCATTGCCAATGCGCCGGTCCGGCTTTTTGCGGCCGGACTGGGGGATGCCCTGGCCACCATGTGCGAGGCCCGGGCCTGCAAGCGCAGCGGGGCCAAGACCATGGCCCGGGGCAATGTGTCCAACACGGCGATGATGATGGCGCAGCTTTGCTACGATCTGCTGATGGATCACGCCCTGGAGGCCCTGGAGGCCGTGAAGAACCACACTGTGAACCAGGCGCTGGAAGATGTGGTGGAGGCCACGATCTACCTCAGCGGTCTGGGCTTTGAAAACGGCGGCTTGGCCGTGGCACACGCCGTTAACGACGGCCTGGCGCAGGAACCTCAGACCCACGGAATGTATCACGGCGAGAAGGTGGCCTTTGGCGTGCTCACCCAGTTGGCGCTGGAGAAAGCGCCCCAGGAGGAACTGGATCAGGTCCTTGGCTTTATGAAGGCAGTGGGACTGCCCACCACCTTTGCTAAACTGGGTATCGAGAACGTGGTGGAAGAAAACCTGCGCAAGGTGGCCGAGGCCGCCTGCGTACCCACCCAGTCCACCAAAAACCTGCGTGCCGACATCACTGCCGACGAGGTATATGAGGCTATGCTCCAGGCGAACCGTCTAGGCTTGGGTGTCTGATCAACGAAGAAGAAATAATAAAAGGAGAATAGACTATGGACTTCAATCTCTCGAAAGAGCAGACGCTCATCCAGCAGATGGTTCGGAACTTCACGGAGAACGAAGTGAAGCCTGTCGCTGCGGAGACCGACCGGAACTGTGAGTATCCCCGTGAGAACATTGAGAAGCTGTTCCGCTACGGCATCATGGGCATGTGCGTGCCCAAGGAGTACGGAGGGGCCGGCGCGGACGACCTGTCCGCCGCCTTGGCGGTGGAGGAACTGAGCAAGGTATGCGCTTCCACCGGCGACATCGTGGCCACCCACAACGGCCTGTGCTGCGACCCCATCCTGCGCAACGGCACCGGGGCTCAGAAGCAGAAGTATCTGCGGATGCTCACAGAGGGACACAAGGTGGGCGCTTTTGCTCTGACCGAGCCCAATGCCGGTTCCGACGCCTCCAAGGGCACCACCACCGCCCGGCTGGAGGGGGACCACTACGTGCTCAACGGCTCCAAGGTCTTCATCACCAACGGCTATGTGGCCGACGTTATCGTGGTCTTTGCCATGACCGATCCCTCCAAGGGCACCCGGGGTATCTCCGCCTTCATCGTTGAGTCTTCTTTCCCAGGCTATCACGTGGGCAAGCACGAGGAAAAGCTGGGCCTGCACGGCTCTCCCACCGCCGAGCTGATCTTTGAGGACTGCATCGTTCCCAAGGAGAACCTGCTGGGCCAGGAGGGCAAGGGCTTCAAGATCGCCATGCAGACTCTGGACGGAGGACGGATCGGCATTGCCGCCCAGGCCCTCGGCATCACTGAGGGCGCCATGGAAGAGGCCATCACCTATACCAAGAGCCGCGTCCAGTTTGGCAAGCCCATCGCCAAGTTCCAGAACACCCAGTTTACCTTCGCCGATATGAAGGTGGCCGTGGAGTCCGGACGGCTGCTGGTCTATCAGGCCGCGACCCTGAAGAGCGCAGGCAAGCCCTTCACCATGGAGGCCGCCATGGCCAAGCTGTATACCTCCGAGAACGCCATGAAATATACGGTCAAGGCGCTCCAGATGTTCGGCGGCTACGGCTACACCAGGGATTTCCCTGTGGAGCGCATGCTGCGGGACGCGAAGATCACCGAGATCTACGAGGGCACCAGCGAGGTGCAGCGCATGGTCATCTCCGCCAACCTGGGCGTGAACTAAAGGAACTGGAGGGAAAATTACGATAT
>NZ_CAXSQB010000022.1:0-16848 GCF_964239415.1 Clostridium sp. ATCC BAA-442
GCAATCTCCAGGCCGCCCCATTGGAGCTGAGCTATCCCTGCTCCCTCAATGTAGATTGGGGTCTCCTGGGTGATGGAGTCCAGCTCCTGGCGGGTGTATTGGCGTCTCATGGCGATACCTCCGGCGGGCGGCGGTACAGTTTGAATTTATATAACTTTCTTGCTTCCTCGTAATAACTTCGTCCACCAAGATTATTGGTCAAGTAAATATCCTCCCCATCAGCTTCAATGAGAACCCACATTTTTAATGGTTCCACATCGTCAATAATGATATATACTGGCTCTCCATCCATCTTCCTCAGTTGCTCCAGCGTCAGCGGCTTGTTCGGCGGGGTGAGGGTGGGCATATGCTCAACGCAGTACATTACCCGTCCCATCAATGCCTTTTGTGCATCGGATTTTGCCAGTTTATTTGCAATATTTGCAATCTCCAGCTCGAGCAGCTCTCCATCAATCGCCCTTGCCATCGTTCAGCTCCTCCCATCTCTCCATCACCATCTCCACGGCCTCGTCCGTCATGGGCGCGCCGCAGATATGGCAAAATTTGGGTATTCTCGTCGGATTCAGCCGTTTGGGACTTCCAGGTGAATCGTTATGGTCCATTTCAATTCTAACAATTTTAATTGTATGTTTTTTTACAGTATTCGCACCCAGACCACACCTTCTCCACATGCTCCTGTGCAATCATTTAGCACCTTCCAATCTGCTCTTTGCGACCTCGAATATCGCAAGGTCGTTTTCCATTCCAATGTATTTTCTGGCATTCTGTAAACAAGCAACTCCGATAGACCCGCTTCCCATGCAACAATCCAGTACTGTGTCTTCCGGGTTTGTGTAAGTAAGTATCATCTGTTCGCACAACCAAATAGGCTTTTGCGTTGCATGTAGACATGATTTTTGTTTGTCGCTCGGCCCTCGCAAAACATCACGGGGGTAACGGTCTGTACTGTCATATCCCGTTTTCCCGTAACCATGATACACTTCCCCTGTCCTACAGTTCCGTTTATGCGCCGCAGTTGAAACTTTTCGTTCGTGTCCGTGAGTTATCTGTGGGTTGTAGGTTGGCAAATGGTCGTAGAATATCAGGATGTTTTCGTGAGCTTTCATCGGCATCTTTTTAGCATTTAGATGCCCAGTAGCTTGAGTCTTTTCCCAAATCCACTCATAGCGCAGTTCATTCAGATTGCTGCACCCTAAAATCTTATCAAATGGGGTCTGTGCGAACAGAGCCTTACATCCACCTTTGCGCACTACTCTCTTTGCCTCATGCCAAAACCTATTGAGATCAATGGGTGTGTCCCATCTGCAGTTTGTCGTTCCATATGGGAGGTCGGTAAAAAGGAAATCCACGCAATCATCCGGCAATCCAGCCATGAGATCTATGCAATCTCCGTATATCAGTTTACATTCCAGCATATTTACAAGCATCCTCATAGAAATCATCAAAAGGCTTTGGCTCACCATTCAGATGCCAGCCATAAACTTCCAACCCCTTCCCATATAGGTCACCAAAGTATTCTTTGAATTTCTCCGCCTGCTCCCGGCTAATTTTCCCCATATATCTACAAATCCTCCATTCTGTATGGTATTATTTAACTGCGTGGAAAGTAAGGTCTAATCCATAACTACCAGTACCACCGCAGGGCCGTTTACTGAGACCGCCACATCTTGGTACTGCTCTGCGATGTGTGCTTCTACGCCCTCACGCTTTCTTAGTTCGCCCACCAGATCGCAAGTCTTAAACCCGGATAACCGCTCCCGGCTGACGGGGCGGAGGGCCTTTATTTTTACCTTTTCCAGCTCAATAGCTCTTCCCCGTTGCCGTTTCCCATAGTAGTGAGGCGGCACACTTTCTAGGTGCCTGATTCTGTCCTCACAGCTCTTGATTGCAGCCTCTCGCCGCGTCATGCTCATTGCACCCCCTCCAGCATCTCCATCTCCTTCGCGCTCAGAATCGGCGCGCGGGTGTTCCAGGCCAGGCGGGCGGAAGCTTCTGCCCACTTCTTTTTCAATGCCCACCGTCTCAGTTCCATCCAGCAATCCCGGCATTTAATTGACGCCAAATATCCCATATCCCCAGACGGGACTCCGCGCTTTTCAAAACAAACCATGCCGGCTTTTCCGCCACACATACACGGCAGCAGCACTCCCGCATCCGTCAGTCGCTTGGCTGCCTCTTGATTGCCAAGCAGGGCTAATTTAATATCATCCATCACAGATACCTCCCCACTGTTGGGCCATAGCCTTTGCCAAGCCCGGAAAGGTCTTGGCCCTGTTTTTCTGCCGGTCTTTGCCGCCTTTCATAAACCATGTACCAGCTTCATGGCATCCGCACTCCGGGTCTACGATGTCTGTCGGTTCCAATGGCGGCAGGCCATTCAGCCACAGACGGGTCTTTTTCTGTACTGGATGCCCGAACATCCAGGGCTGCACCTCTTGGCTGTGCGGCGGCATTTCATAAATTCTGCTGGATACTGGGTTTTCAACACAAATACGCGGGCAGTCTGCATTTAGGAATTTCAGAAAAAATCCCTTTGCCTCCAGGCCCATCTGGTAGCGCTCCTGGTTAAGCTCACCTCCGCGAAACAAATGCTTTGCCCCGGCGTTGGACAGGTATGTACAGGGCGGGAATGCCAGTATCATATCCCACCGCATTTTTAGTAGCTCCAGCGCGTCTACTTGGATGTGCCACTCAGGATGGCCACCGCTACACGGCTCTATGTCGCAGCTGTATGCCTCATGCCCCAGCGCCCGGAACGCCTTGCAGACTTCCTGCGACTCCTCACAGGCCACCAACACCCTCATAGCTTGGCCGCCTCGTGGTCGCCCAGAAGGGCGCGCGTCTTATCGTCCATCGTTCGGTTCCTCCTTTATCAGCGGCCATTGAGAAATGCCATCCTGGCTTGCGGAGACCTACTGTTTGATGGCAGGTTATTCCGAGCCCTCCATGCGGCGATTGGATTTTTTGATAAGCCAAAGTGCTTCCCAATCTTGATATCGCTCATGCCCTTCTGGTACAGTTGCATACATGTTGCCTCGTCAAATACAGCCTTTGGCCTCCCGTTTGGATTCGGCGGGGTGCGTTGAACTGTCTTTTTCTCTGTGCAGCGTGCGCCCGGCGGGCAGATCAAAGAGCGGGCATGCCCGGTATAGCCTATGTAGTCGCAGCAGTACAGCCCGGCGGTGATATAGCATCTGTAGATGCAGTCAGCACAGTGCTTATCCACGGGACAGCCTCCTGCGAGCATACTCTGCCATTAATAGGGCCTCTGCCATACCGTCATTGTCTTTTCGACCGCCCTCTTTTCGCAAATTAGCGGTAGGGAACAGCCGCTTGCACACCTGAATGGAACTGTTTTTGTCCCCGGTGATGGAAAACTCTTTTTTCCATTTCTGCGGACGTACTAGTTCATAAGGGATTCCGAAAGCTGTGAGAAGCCCTTGGATAAAACCGAAGTTCTCTCCAAAGTGAAACATGGAGTTGACTCCCTGTCCCGGCATGGCTCCCACATGCTCCAGGCATACGATGCAGTCCGCTTCTGAAAACTCCAACTCGTCTGCATATGACTGCGGGCCATAAGGGACAATTCGGAAAGTCCTGTCCTCCTTAAGCACTGCCATAGCTCCGTTTTTCCCCGGATCAATTCCGATGTATGTCATGTTGATTCCTCCAACGCCAGCCGTTCGGCCAGCCCTCCAATCATCTGTTTTATGTCGCCGGGCAGCGCCTGGAACTCGGCCTCCTGCTTGGCCCGCTCCTGATAGGAGCGCTGGAAGTTGGAGCCGATGACGCTCTGCACTGTATTGGCATCCATCCGTGCCCAGGCTTTGAGCTGCTCCGGTGTCCCCACCAATCGGCGGAGCATGGGCGGCAGCCGCTTGAACTCCTCCCGGCTGTTGTAGGCCGACCGCTGTACGGCCCGCCATACCAACCCCCAAGCCTCCTGCGGGGCCATCTTTGGCCGCTCCGTAAGCTGCCTTATCTTGGCCTTTACCGCGCCGATGTGGGGCGGATAGCCCTTGCTGTCGGTGGCGATCAGCGCCTTGACGGCGGCGGCCACGATTGCGGCGTCATCCTCGGCAAACATGTCTGTCCACAAGGAAATAGTGTCCAATGCCTCCTGCCGCCCCACGTCCCGGTAAAACTGCGGGTAGGCACCACGGAGCACAGACATGAGCTTAATCACGTCTTCGCGTTTCACACGATGCCCTCCTCTCGGGCAATATCCAGAAACACATTTCCGCCCCTCCGCGGGGCCTGCCCGGATTTGAGCCGGTCGAAGATGATGCCCTGCCAGTTGTTGGCCATGCACTCCCCGATCAGGTCTATCACAGCCTGTTCCCCGTAGGTCTCCGCCGCCTTCTGCACCTGAGTCACCAGAGACTGGAGGCCCGTGGGCTTGTAGTCCTGTCGCTTCTCATGCTTGTACCGGATCCAGGCGGCAAAGGCACCCTGTAGGGCAGGCGAGGCCCCCGGAAGGGGGGGATGGGGGGTAATTAACATTTGTTCTTTATCTTGTACTTGTTCTTTTTCTTTATCTTGTACTTGCTTTCGCTCAGCCCTTGCTTCCGTTTTGCTTTCGATTTTCTTCTCATTTGCTTTCGGCTTGCTTTCCGTTTGCTTTGGCCTCCCCCCGGACTTGCCTGCCTCTGATTTCCGCCTGCTTGCGTCTAGGTTTGGCTTACTCAGCTCAAACGCAATCGCGGCGGAATCAGGCAGTTTATCAAGGTCCGGGAGTATCCCGGTGAGCGCATAGGCGCATATTGCGTCGTATGCGTCACACCGGGCCGCCTTATTACGGATGCGGGAAACAGCCCGGAAGAAAGAAGCGTAGAATGTAAACTGTTCCCTGTCCATAGGTACACCTTAAAATGGCAGTTTCCCGCCATCATCGAATGACTCGCCAAATTGACCAGACGAAGAAGGCTGAGACCAATCGCTAGAAGCGCCCCCAAAGGCGGGAGAGGGCTTTCGGTTCTCTGACAGGCGTTTGAGTTCCGGCACCTTGAAATCTCCCTTTTGGATCGCCTGGATAGAGCGGGTCTGATACACATACAGCCGCGTCTTTACGTCCCCGGTGTTCTTGGCGTACTCCTCCTCGCCTAGCACTACGCCGAAACGACAGCCTACCATATCCCGCAGATTGAACTCGTCGAAGCGGTAGCCGGGGTTGGAGTCTTCCAGGGCGGTCTTGAAGGACTTGAAAAAGCCCAGAGCAGAGGGCTTGTAGCTGCGGCGGAGCTGGATAGGCCAGAATCCCGCACGGGCGAAAGTGTCGTTGTTATTCCCCTTGTATGTCCCCTCAGCAAAGTCCCACTCAATCAAGAGGTATTCCTTTTCCTCCACGTCTTCCACGCGGCAGATTGTGGCAATATAAGCGCCGGGCTTGGGGTTGTCAAACTCGGAAGCCTCCTGAACCTCGTCCCAGTTGATTTTATTCATGCTCGGTTTCCTCCTTCTTGGGGGTCAGGCCCCAGTATTCACGGATGGTGGTGTCCACCAGCTTCAAATCGTTGTCTATCTCTTCTGGAAACATGTCTATGGGAGATTTTGCGGTGCTGAACCCCTCAGACTGGGTGATGAAGTAGTGCTTGTCTTTCTCGGAACGGCAGAGGAGGACGATGGAGAACAGACCCTCTACCGTCAGTTTCTCGTCCAGCATCTTACCGATGGTCTTGGCTTTCAGCGTGCCGTCCGGGTTGGACTCGGTATGATGGAGGAAGTAGACGATGCAGTCCCTCGGTGTCTGTGTGATGACAAACTGGATCAGGTTACGGAAGTTCAGGGCGATGTCGGTAAACTTGTTATAGCCCGTCTCCTTGGCCCGGTCGAAGAACTCGAAAGCCAGCAGATACTGACTGTCGTCGATGGCATAGGTTTTCAAATTCGGAGCAGAAAGAGACTTAATGATGGTGGGATAGGTCGCGCCGTTGATGGTAGGAAGCGCCTTGCGGAAGGGCAGCGGCTTGGAGGCCACGTTGAACACGCCGATCTCGGCGGGGTCGAAGTTGCGCAGGGCGGTGGACTTGCCGGAGCCGGATTCGCCCAAAACCAAAACTGGGATTCCCATTTATGTACCTTCTTCCTTGTCAAATATTACGGGGCATTCAGCGCCCCGGCTATCAAATGGATAGGGCAAGAACTCGCCGGTGAGGGCGCATTGGTGGCGCTTGAGGCCCTCCCGGTATTGGATGTAGGGGCACCACTGGCAAACCGTTAGCCCATTGGGGAAATGGACGGCCACGGTGGCCGTGCCAGTAGTGTAGTAGCTCACGCAGGTATCGCGGCTCATACGTACCGCTCCACTTCCAGGCCCATCTCAAGCGCCACCTGCTCCGGGCAGTCGCTCAGGGCCTTGCTGACTGCGGCCCGGAAGCAGTCCGGGCAGAGCCACCGCCCCTCCCACTGAAACCGGGCCTCGCCGTGGTAGACCTCCTGGCGGCACTTCTCACACTCGGAGACGGGGTTGTCCTGCTGCCTGTCCGGGCATGGATTCAAATTCAACATTGACAAAACAACTCCTTTTGCTGATAATAAATCCAGGGGTGTTAGATATGAGATTTACTTTTGATGCAGTCTGTAAAAAATGTGGGAAAGAAATGCAGTTTTCTTGCGACATGGACAACGCAAAGGATCTTGTTTACATTGCTCGATGCCCACGCTGTGGCTATTTCCCTTCAGATCCTGATATCGAGCGGATTTACCACATTATGGACAGCATAGAAACGCTCGAACAAAGAAACACAGCCCTACACATAATCAAGATTTCTCCGAACCTGGGGAAATTGAGTCCAAGATCTCTATAAGCAGAAAGCAGATCTCCTGTTCCGCATGAAGTTTTTTCCTAAGCTCTTCTGCAATGTCATGCTTGATTTCCTCAAATTGCCTTGCCATTTGAAATTTCCTCCTCTTGCCGCCCTCCGGTCTTGCACACCGGGGAGCGGCGCTTTTATTCGTAAATAACGGCTTCCGCCCGTGTAATAAAATGATGAATGCCAGTAGAGCACTCGTTCCAGCGGTCATCATCAAAATCAGACACTTCAACGGTTTCGCCTATTGCATAAACAAAGTTCGGATCAAAATTACTCCTTACTTGGTCGCCCCCAGGATTTCCGTTGATATCTGTGATACTCAATACCTTGGCCTTACTGGCGCGGCATTTTCGGCTAGTAGCGGAGGACCGGCGTGCATCTGCGGGGATTTCCAACTCCACAACAAGGCCACTTGCCTTTTTATAGCCGATATAAGAACCGGAATCTGGGCATTGCAGCGGGTAAAAAGCTGTATGAATATCCCATATCATTTGATCCATAGATGCACCGCTCAGGTCGGCACCGCGCAGGTTGGCATCGCGCAGGTCGGCACCGCTCAGGTCGGCACCGCGCAGGTTGGCATCGCGCAGGTCGGCACCGCTCAGGTCGGCATCGCTCAGGTCGGCATCGCGCAGGTCGGCACCGCGCAGGTTGGCACCGAACAGGTTGGCACCGCTCAGGTCGGCATCGCGCAGGTCGGCACCGCGCAGGTTGGCACCGCGCAGGTCGGCACCGCGCAGGTTGGCACCGCGCAGGTTGGCACCGCGCAGGTCGGCATCGCACAGGTTGGCATCGCGCAGGTCGGCACGTCTGCCGCCCTTTCCATTTAGCCAAAGGAGATGCTCCTCCAAGATCTTTTTCAAATCCATCTTATTTCCTCCTCAATGTGGGATTTCTATGACCGCCCACACATCGTCGATGCTCTCCGCCCCCTCCAGTCCGGTGATCTGGATGGTGAGCGGGCCGGTGGGCGTGGGGGACGGGGTGGTGGTTGCTACCGGGGTCTCAATGGCTGGCTGTTCCGGTTCTTGGTTCCAGACGATTTCAATCAGTACAACCAGCGCCAGTAAGAGAAACAGAGCCGCAACGCTCGTAATCAGATAGCGGTTCATAATAGCCACTCCACCCAACTATCAGCGAACAGGGCCGCTAAGAAGCAGATGGTGACCACCACACCGCGCACAGCCTCCCGGCGGGCCTGGCGGCGCTCATTTCGGGTCTTGCTCATGGTAGCTCACCTCCTTTGCCATGTCTTCCAGCTTGAACAGGGTTTCCATGTTCAGGCGGACGGTGCGGTCGCCGCCCAAAAGCCGGGAGACGGTTTCGTCCCGGATACCCAGGGCGCGGCCAATATCCCGGTTGCGCAGCCGGTTCCGGCACTTGTAGACGGCCAGACCGTCGGCCAGGCGCTGGGCCATGGCGTCATAGCGGGCCGCCAGACGCTGGTCAGCGGTCAGATACACTTTCGGCATTGTGCTTCTCCTCCTCTCGGTTACACAGGGCCTTAATCAGCTCCTGGACTTTAATTCCATAGGCGGCGTAGATGATGCGATCCACCAAATGGCGGGTGTTGCGGGCCTGGGGTTCCAAGTCCTTGATTCTGTCGTTCTCGTTCACAAAAATTCCTCCTTGCGCTTGCGGCCGCAGGGAGGTTGTAGTACAATCTTCCTGCAAGCCTGATTGGTGGGTTCAATTAGGGTTGCCGCCCTCGCCGGTGGTTCCAGCACTGGCGGGGGCATTTTCTGAAAAGAGGGGTTATATATGTCGGACACAGTATTGGTTGCGCTGATCACGTTCCTTTCCGGCGCAGTTGGCGCGATTGCCGGTGCAGTTGGGGCTTACACGGCGGCGAAGACCGCAGGGGAAGCACAACTCCGGCAGATTATTCTGGATGATTACTTTAAAGCAAAGCTGGACGCATTTTCTAAAATTCACGAGTCGTTTCAAGTCCTTGGGTACCAGAAAAACCGTGTAGAATTTTTTGAAGCGACAAGAGATTTTTGCCAGAACATCGAAGTTGCAAGGCTACTATCATCCCAAAAAACGGGGGAGTCTCTGCTAAAATTCAAGAAAGCCGTGCTTGAACATATCGATGCGGGTAACTTTGAGATTAAAGGTGATGCGCAGGAATTTTATACAACCAGGGATGAAGCTTTCGAGCGGATGCGAAAAGAAATGAAAACCTATCGTATACCCGAATTAAAGGAAGAAAAATGATCTTCTATGAGGAAACGATAAGCGCAGATAAAACGGAGAAGAAAAGACCGAACGGGGTATAGATCAGAAGAGCTAAAAGGATTGGGTGCTTGGCGAAGAAATTCTTCATTTTATTCCGCCTTTTCATTGGATTATCCCGCCCCGTCAGGGGCGGGTTTTATTTGATGGTCTGGCGTGCGGCCTCGAATGCCTCGATGTCCTGGGGCCGGATGCAGTAGTTCTTCCCCGTCTTGATGGCGGGGAGCTTCTTCTTGCGAATCCAGTCCCAAACCGTAATCAGCTTCACGCCGTAGCGGTCGGCCACCTCCTGACAGGTGTAACAGCGTTCCACGAGCAAAACTCCTTTCTCGTTATCGTAGTTCTGTGCTTGCGTTTACTTCGGTTTTGTGCTATAGTGGAACTGCCCTAAGAGGCAGAAAGGAGTGGTTCCGATTCTCGGAAGCATTTTTGTCTGGCCCGCGCATTTCGGCGTTGAAGCTGGCAGACCCGCCAGATGGGGGCGCCGCTGTACGAGCGAAAGGGCAGCCTAGGTATACCCCAGGCTAGGCCGGAACCACAACCGGCAAAGTCGTGCAAGACCACGCTTGCTCCGCCCCGCAGCGGAGCGCCGATAGGAACCGACCATAGTTATATCGGTGCGTGGCACAATGCGAAAATGTGGCACGGCGGCAGGGGGTGCGGGAACCCTGCCAGCACGTGACCTCTCTGCCTCTTGGGGCAGCTCCACTTGCTCATAGGTCAAGTATACCGCACAGAACTACGATTGTAAAGCACAAAACTACGGATATTTCGTACAGAACTTCGAGGTGATTTTTGTGGAGTTTTGCCAAAGACTCAAAGAACTAAAAAAGCAGAAGGGCTGCACGAACGCAGAGATTGGGAAAGCAGCCGGAGTTTCTGAGGGCGGTGTCCGGTACTGGATGAACGGAGAAAGGGTGCCGGGAGCGGATAAGGCCATACTCCTGGCAAATTACTTTGGGGTCTCTGTCGCATATTTGCTCGGGAAAGTAGAAGAGCCCGCCGGCCAGGAGGCCGACGGGCAAGGGGACGCAGTGATTATTCACAGGGGCGGGCGTACAACGCGCCGTGTGCTCACCGATGAACAGTGGAAATTGATTGAAGGAATGTTCAACTTGCAGAACACGGGTTCAGAGCGGGAAGATGACGAGTGGTAGCTAGGATATACGGCTCAAACTGCCGGTAAAGGCGCCATTCAGTTCCAGACTGAAAGAAGTAAGAACAACTGCGCTCCTCCATCCACTGAACATCCAGGTCATGCAGGCGTTTTAACCGCTGGAAGGCAATTTCGGCGGCCTGCTGGCTGATATGGCAGAGCTGACGGATGGCGAAAGGCCCACTTACATGCAGGGCCCGCAGGACACAGGCGGGGGAGAGAAGCTGCGCGGCGAAGCGGTCGGCCTCGATTTCTATTTGAGGACGGGGTTTCTGATCCTTGGCATCACGGTGGATGATACCAGTGCCGTGGTTTAAGCAGTAGTGACCGATTTCATGAGCGACGGTATAGCGGCGGCGGCCTGGGCTGAGATGTGGATTATACAGGATAACAGCGCCGCGTTTACCGCGGATCAGAAAGCCGTCCGCACCGAAGGTCTCATTGCCTAGATTGCTTTCCTTCAAAATTCGGTACCCTTGCGTGTAAGAGCATAGGAGGATACCAAGGGATTTGCAGATCTGGTCAAGGTCAATAGGCAGCTTTGTGATATTGCAGTGAATTAGTGTTTCCCAAGCAGTCATGTAATCCACCCCTGAACGGTGATGTGTTGAGCTCATTATAGAACGGTTGTTCGATTTTTGCAAGACGGAAAATTATACAATTTTGGAACTGCATTTTTACAGTGATTTACAGAAGAAAGAGATGACTATGGGACAATTAATCGTATATTCATGAAAGGGGAGCAGATAGAATGAAGAGAGAATACAAAGGTTTTGTCGCGGGACTGCTGGTGGCTGGGGTAATCGCCGGGACGATTGGAACCGCCGGGGCAGTTGTGGGCAGGACTCAGGCGGCACTGGACTATAACAATATCAAGATATCGCTCAACGGGCAGACCATCACGCCGAAGGATGCCAACGGGAACACGGTGGAGCCGTTCGCGATCAATGGAACCACCTATCTGCCGGTGCGGGCCGTGGGGGATGCTCTGGGGCTGGACGTCGATTGGGATGGGGAGACTGGAACTGTCACATTGGATGGGACACCCGGGGAGTTAAGCCGCGAAGATGCACTTTATATTTGGGGACTTGCATTGAAGGCGAATCAATTTAAGTCGCTTGCCGACTATGGCCGGGAAATGGAAACGATTGCTCAAGGGTTCGCTGCTTCCGAAGCAATGTTGACATCTGGGCTACTTTCATCTTCTGCTGCGCGAGAGATAAAGGAGGAGGCAAAAACCCTTTTAGATACTTTTGAATCTGCAATTGAAGCTGAACGCCAATTTATAGATATTTCTTACTCAGATGATCAGGATCTCGTGGATTCCATTTCCTACTTAGAGAACGGAACCTCGTCTTTGAGGAAGGCGTTGGATACAATGGGAGACCTTAATCTCAATTTTACGGAAAACTATAGTGCTGCACTTAAATTCGCGTCAAATGCAAGGTATGTATGTGACCAGCACTATACTGATACAATGAATGAAATCATAGCTTATTGTGATGAGGCGACTTGACAATCAAATACAGGACGGTTTATAATAGACATAGAAAGGCGCTGCAACAAGCGGTTAGCCCGGTATGAGGTTAATAAAGCAAAGCTCTAGAAACCGTCACTTGGCCGAGTGGCGGTTTCTGCTTTTCACAATAATCGTAACGGTGAACCGTCCGATATGTAGTGTGATCCGCATGGGCCTCACCCCCTTTCGGGAGGTGTGGCTAACCGCCTGCCGTTGTGCAGCGCCTGTAGACAGAATAGCACAGCAATCGACAGAAAGCAAGAGAAACCGCCCCCGGTACTCGCAATACCGGGGGCGGCCATAGAAGGGCAGATGCTTGTGGGCGCTCTGCTCCCTCATTATAGCAGACAGGAGGGATTTTTGCAATGACTGAACAGGAAAAGCTATGGGCCAAAAGGCGAGTGAAGGCCGCGAAGCTGTCCGGCCCGAAACCCGTCGAGCTGCCGTCGCATTCCTGGCGCTGTCAGGTGATGGTGGACGGGCGCCGGATCTCCGTCGTGGACGACGACCCGGAGGTTGCACATGCGAAAGCGCTGGCAATCAAAACGGGGATGCTGGTGAGCAAGGACAAAGAACAAAAGGTGACGGTTGACGAGGCGATATCACGCTATATCCAGGCTGGAGAAGGAGCGCTGTCGCCTACAACGATACGAGGCTATGAGACGATGCGGAAGCATAGGTTTCCTGGCCTCATGAGCAGAGACGTACATACAATCACGCGCCTGGACGTGCAACGCGCCGTCTCCGACGAGGCAAAGAAAGTATCCGCGAAGACCATAAAGAACGCCTATGGGCTCCTGACCGCGGTGCTGAAAGACTATGGGGTGGACGTGTCCGGCGTAAAGCTGCCCCAGCGGGTGAAGAGGCAAAAGCAATATCTTACTGTGGAGGAAGTCGTGAAACTTATCGACTGTGCGGTGGGTGATCCGTGCGAATTGCCTATTGTTATGGCCGTATGGCTGGGCATGAGACGATCGGAGATATGCGGTCTGTATTGGGATTGCGTTGACTTCGATGGTGGCAAAGTGGAGGTCCGGCGGGCTATGGTGCCGGACAAAGATAACAAATGGATTATAAAGGAATACCCAAAGAACGAAGGTTCGCAGCGGCTTGTCGGATGCCCGGATTATATCATGGAGAAGCTGCGGGGCATGTACCATGGGCAGCAGGGGAGAGTATTCCAGTGGCACCCGGACACTGTGCGAAAGCATGTCCATGCCATCTGCAAGCGGGCCGGAATAACGGACACCACCGTGCACGGGCTCCGACACGCAAATGCAGCTATTATGATATTGCTCAATGTGGTGGATCAGTACGCCATGGCCCGAAATGGATGGACTAGCGATTACACCTTTAAGCAGATTTATGGTTATGTGTTCCCCGACGGAGCCCAGGAAACAGACCAAATCATAAACGCATTTTTGGAGGAGAAACTAAAATTGCACACGGATTTGCACACGGAAAACAGTGGAGATTAGAGCTGCAATGGATATATAGATTTTTTGGGTGGGTTCAAATCCCTCCTTCTGCGCCAAATCCCGAAGTCTTTACCGGTAAAGACTTCGGGATTTTTTATTCCCGCAAATCTTTGGCGCTGATATTGGGGGGCCGTACCCGCCGGCGAAAACTCCATACTCTATCGCGTCGGCCATTTGGCGGAGGAGACTGACGGATCAGCCAAAATTAATATGTGAATTTTGTGTAAAGTTTATAATTGACGGCTTGCATTTTCCCCCAAGAGCGTATATACTAAAATTATCAATCAAAGAAAGGAGGCTGGTACAGTATGGTATGGTACAACAGCATCGGCGCTTCCGACGTGGATGACCTCATCTTTGGCAGCGACGACCGGGTGATTTACAGCGAGCGGTAAAGGGTCCTGAGGCAGAAACCACACCTATGGGTGTGGGTTTTTTGTTTTTATAAAGAAATCTTAAGGAATTTCCTCTGGCATAGAGAGCCAAAACGTGGTAGCCTATAGACAATTCGATTGGTGAGGCGACAGACCGACATGAAACGACATAAATGGCTGCTGACCCTGCTCCTGGCTGTGTTCCTGTTGGGCGGCGGGGCGTTCCTGCTCTGGCAGACGGGCTTTTTTTCCTCCGTTGGCTCGTTGGAGGAGATGCGAAATTATATAGAACGCTTTGCGCCCTATTCCCACCTGTTCTTTTTCCTGATTCAACTGCTCTCGGTGGTGATCGCACCCATTCCCAGCAACGTGACGGCGCTGGCTGGGGCGGTGCTCTTTGGAATGTGGCCCTCATTCCTGATGACCTGGTTGGCAGTGGCGGGCGGTTCCGTCCTTGTGTTCTGGCTGGCCCGTGTACTGGGGCAGCGGTTTGTGGAGCGGCTGGTCAACCAACGGGTGGCGGACAAGTACCTGGAGGTTATACGCAGGAAGCGGGATATCTTTTTGATCCTTGTCTTTCTCTTTCCCTTTTTCCCAGACGACCTGATCTGCATTCTGGCGGGGCTGACCGACATCCCGCTGCACCGCTTTTTCCTGATCGTACTGCTCACACGGCCCTGGGGCCTTCTGGTGGCCTGTGCGTTGGGCGGCTCGGTGCTCACAATTCCCGTGTGGGCGATGCTTCTGCTGGGAGCCGCCGGAGTGGCCGTCTTCGCCGTCTGCCTGAAATATGGAGACCGTTGGGAGGCCGCGCTTCTGGAGCGGTTCAAGCGATAAATACACCGGACGGCGGGCCGTGCTTCTTGTCAAGCGCGGCCCGCCGTTGTATAATGCTTTTCATATGGGAGGGGGGACGGGATTTGGCGGGGCGCATAAAGACCGGATGCTTCCTCGGGGCGGAGGCGGCGCTTTATCTCGGATTTCTGGCGCTGGATCTGCTCCGGCCGGGGAGCGGCTGGGCCCTCCTGCTGAAATACGGGGCGGTGGCTCTGTGCTTCTTGGCGGCCTTGGACCGGGCCGGAACGGAGGACGGGCGCCTGGTGTGCGCCGCGCTGGCCTTTACGCTGGCAGCGGATTGGTTTCTCCTGATCCTTGATTCCTTCTACCTGGCGGGGGTGGCCTGCTTCTGTGTGGTACAGGCGATTTACCTGCTGCGCCTGCACCGCTGGGGCGCTGGCCTGCTGTGGCCGCTGCGCGTGGGGCTGACGGTTGCGGCCCTGGCGGTTGCGGCGCTCCTGAGGGCGCTGGAGCCGCTGACGGCTGTGACCCTTTGTTATTTCGCGGAGCTGGCCTGCAACACGGTGTCCGCCCTGCGTCTGGGGCGACGGGGGCGGTGCTTCGGGCTGGGGCTGCTGCTCTTTGTGGGCTGTGACCTCTGCGTGGGCCTGCACAATCTGGCGGCCTTCCTGCCGGTGGTCGATACCGGACCGCTCTTTTCCTTTGCCCAGGTGGGCATGTGGCTCTTTTACCTGCCCTCTCAGGTGCTGATAACCCTTTCTGTGAGAAAGAAGTGACTGTAAATGCGTTCCTCCAAACTGGCCACAGCGGCTTTGACGGTCATTCTGGCCCTGCTGGTGCTCAGCGCATCCATTGCGGTGCCGATCCTGTTCCGGCCCTTTTACTATATACAGATCGATGCCCTCCGCCTGCCTGAGCGTACCGGATGGCCGGAGGGGGTCATACGGGAGGCCTACGACGAGGTGCTGGACTTCTGCGTTCTCGGAACGCCCTTTGGGACCGGGGAGCTGTCCTGGTCGGAGTCGGGGCGGAGCCACTTTGCAGATGTCCGGGTGCTCTTTCGGGCGGACTTTTTAGTTTTGGGCGTCACGGCTGTGTCTGCGGCGTTGCTCCTCCTCCTGAGGCGGCTGCACCGGCTGGAGTTTTACCGCCCAGTGGGCCGAGGACCGGGGTTTTGGGCGGGGGTGCTGGCCGCCGGTCTGGTACTGGCGGTGGGCGCTCTGGCGGCGCTGGACTTCAGCCGGGCCTTTACCGTCTTTCATGCGGTCTTTTTTCCCGGCAAAGACAACTGGCTGTTTAATCCTGCCACGGATGAAATCATTCTGATCATGCCGGAGCGCTTTTTCCTCAACTGCGCCCTCCTGATCGGGGCGGTGCTGCTGTCCGCCTGCGGAGCGCTGATTGCAGGGGATCTGCTGTCTGCCCACAGAAGAACGAAGAAGACAGTGTTGCCGCGCTGAGTGTCACGGCTTTGGGACCCGGGCCATAGAATGGCCTGGGTCCCTTTTTCGTTCCGGCCCGCCGCTCCGCCCCCGCACCAAATGGGCGGTGGTTCATAGAATAGAGCGGGGAAGGAAGGGCCTTTTGAATACTCTGCTAGGAGGTATTGCAATGCCTGAGAAGGTCATGCCCGGTCCGGTGCAGGATACTGCCTGTATCCGCGAGGCCGTGTGCATACACACGAAGAAGATCTATGATTCTTGCAAAGACAAGGATTGTATCGAGGATTTGCGCTTTTACCCCACCCAGAACTGCCAGGCGGTAATCGACCGCGCCATCAGCATCAAGGCGGGCAAGGCGGAGCTGCTGTACGTGTACATTGATGTGGAACCCATCGGCTTTAACCGGGGCTTCTACACTGTGGATGTCCGCTACTACTACCGCGTGACTGCGGACGCGTTCATCGGCGCGGCCCGGCCTGTGGAGGTCTGCGGCCTGTGTGTCTTTGACAAGCGGGTGATTCTCTTCGGCAGCGAGGGCACCGCCAAGGTGTTCTCCTCCGAGGTGGCGTTTGAGGGGATGGATGAGCAGAACATCGGCAAAACAAACCTGCCCACCGCCGTGGTGGAGGCGGTAGACCCCATCGTGCTCAATATGAAGCTGGTAGACGTCTGCGAGTGCCGCCCCTGCGACTGTGAACTGACCGAAATCCCGCCGTGCATTTGCGCCTGCTTCGGCTGCGACCTGTGCTTCGGCAATGACGGAAAGCGGATCTATGTTACCCTGGGCCAGTTCTCGATCATCCGTCTGGAGCGGGACTCCCAGCTCCTGATGCCGGTATATGACTACTGTATGCCGGAGAAGGAGTGCACCTGCGGCGGCTGCGAGGACGATCCCTGCGAGATCTTCCGCCACGTGAAGTTCCCGGTCAACGAGTTCTTCCCGCCCAACAGCCCCGCGCCCATCCCGGAAACCTGCCGGGAGCTGAAGGGCTGCTGCGGCTGAACAAAAGCGGGCCCTCTGGAATGTTCCAGAG
>NZ_CAXSQB010000022.1:16858-19543 GCF_964239415.1 Clostridium sp. ATCC BAA-442
GGGGCCCCCGCGCAGCCTGTCGGAAAGGACTTTCCGACAGGCTGCTGGACTTTTTCAAACTCTGAAAGCGTTTCAAAAAGTCGTTTGATCAAACATGAAAGGGAACCCTGACGGTTCCTTTTCATACTATCCTTCCCTCCGAACGCTTTAGCAGGGGGGCTTATTGACCGCCTCAGCGGGCCCTCTGACTTTATTCAAAGGAGACCGCGCAATCCAGGGGGACGATGACAACATAGGTGCGCCCCACACCGAAGGAGATGGGGGAGCCGCTCAGGTCATAGTATTGGAGCTGGCCGTCGGGGAAGTCCTTGCTCCACGTGAGGTCAATGACCTTGCCGCCGCAGGCGAAGTAGCCCGTCCCGCCGCTGGACAGGTCCACAGTGATGTGGCCCAGACTGTCGCCGGTATAACGGCAGGCGGTCTTGAGGACTATCACATTGGTGACGGCCACCTGTTCACCGCTGTCGCCGTCTACATAGGGCTCTCCATACTCCTCCACCCGGTAGAGCCGGCTGTCGGGATCGTAGGTAAATACACCGGTTTTATAGTGGGAGACAGGGACGGTGATCCGCGGGGCCTCAGCGCCGCCGGCCGGGGTGCCATCCTCCACAAAGTTCATCTGACAACGGTAGCCGTCCTCGTGCTCCAGACGGAGGCCGTAGGTGGGCAGACGCTCGATGATGGAGGTCCCGGTGGTGACGACGGTGTGCTCCAGACTGTAGCTCTTGCGCCGCTCCGGGTCCCGCCACATCAGATTTCCGTTCTCGCTGTTGCTCATGTAGGGGCCGTTGACTCCGTCGAGGGCGGTGACGCCCCACTGGCGGATTTTGGCGTAGGCATCCTCGCTGCCGCCGGCGTGAATGTAGATGGCATCGTGTCCCAGGGCCAGCTCCAGATAGTAGGGGCGGGCGGAGCGGATGGAGCCGATTTTCCCAACACCGTCCAAGGACTGGTAGACGGCCAGCATGCGGGTGATGCCGCCCTCGGCCGGTACTTCGTAGATCACGTCAGCTTGGGACTGGCCAAGCTGGGGAAGGGCCTCTTTCAGATTGTTGAGCATGATGGCCACCGGGCGGCGGTTGACCCATTCTTTGCTCATAGGCAGGCCACTTAAGGGGCTGACCGGTCCGTCGTAGGGGGTGGACTCCGGTGTGGGGGCCACAGTGGGAGAGGGCTCCTGGTGTGCCGGGGTGCCGGTGGGGGAGGGAAGCCTGCTCCCGCATGCGGAGAGGAGCAGAATGAGCGCCAGCACAGCCGGCAGAACTTTTTTTGCCATACCAAATTCCTCCATTGTCCTTATGCAGCTATGATACGCTTTTGGGGAGGCTCCGTCAAGATTTAATACTCCCGTAACGATTTTTGCATGCTTTTGTAACATGAAACGGGTATTCTACTCCTTGCAAGAGACAGAGTCTTTTTCATTGTATCCTCTTCTTTCCTATGAGGGCGGCCGGGTGTTGGAAGCAGACACCCGGCCTGCTCTTTTCTGAGGAAAAAAGTTACTGCAAGGGAGGGCGGAGGCTGCTTCGTTTGGGCAAAAGACCGGTGGACGCTTCGTGCGGCCGAGACGCAAAAAGAAGGACATCTTACAGATGTCCTTCTTTTTTGGAAGGGGCGGTTAAAATTGATATTTCCCCTTAACGAAACCGCCGCACAGCGGCGTGAGCTTGCTCTGACTTATAAAAAAATCGGAGCAAGCAATATAAAGCTTGCTCCGATGTGGAGCAGGGTACGGGAGTCGAACCCGCCTTCTCGGCTTGGGAAGCCGATGCACTACCGATGTACTAACCCTGCAATTCAGTCGACTAAAAAAGTATAGCATATCTTTCCCGGTTTGGCAAGAGAATTTTACAGAGGAGAGGCAAAAATTAAGGGTTGCATTTTCGGCATAGTTCGATATAATTATCTCGGTGATTTTTTCTTTCTTCTAACTGAAAATTTGAAAATCTGCTTGCAATAGAACGAAAATCATGATATCATTTCCTAAACCAGAAGTTTGATTATTGAATTGGAAAGGCTGGAATGACGTGATGAGTAAGAAGCAGGCGCTGACGGAGTTTCACCGGGGCTCTATTCTAGCGGCCGCCGAGCGGCTATTTGCCGAGAAGGGTACCGAAAAGACGACGATGGATGACATTGCGCGGGAGGCGGAGTACAGCAAGGCCACCCTCTATGTGTACTTTCAGAGCAAGGAGGAGATCATCAATGCCATTCTCCTCAGCGGTATGGTTCTGTTGAAAAAGAAGATTCACGAGGCCATTGAGAGCCACAGCGACTGGTATCAGGCCTACGACGCGGTATGCCGCTCCATCGTCCGGTTCTACGATGAAAATCCCACCGCTTATGATGCCGCTACGGGCACGATGCCTCTGGTGCAGGAGGCGGACGAGACTCAGAAGGGAGTTGCGGATATCCTGCGCGTGAGCGGTGAGATCGACGAGGAGCTGGCGGCCTTCCTGGTACGCGGTGCGGCGGAGGGCGCGGTGCGCTCTCAGCTTCCCCCTATGGAGACGGTTCTGCTGTTCTGGTCCGCCCTGTCCGGCATGGTGCATACCGCCGATATCCGGGAGGGATATATTCAGAAGACCATCGGTCTGTCCCGGGAGGAGTTTCTCCAGCACGGCACCCGCCTGCTGCTGGCTTCTATCACCAAGGTCAACGCATAATCCAAAAAGCGGGGCCCCG
>NZ_CAXSQB010000022.1:19553-61497 GCF_964239415.1 Clostridium sp. ATCC BAA-442
GGGGGGGGCGGGGGCGCTTTTTTGGATTTATTCGGCGGTGAGCACCGGGTGCTCTCCGTCGGCGGAGGCATGGATGCTCTGGATGGGATGGAGGTAGCTGTCGATGAGCTTGGTGGCGATGTCGTCCTCCAGATCCTTCTGAATCTGGCGGCGCAGATTGCGGGCGCCGTAGGTCATGGAGTAGGACTTCTTCACCAGGTAGTCCAGCAGCGCGTCGTCCCAGGTGAAGGTGATGCCCTTCTCCTTCAGCGCGTCCTGGAGCTCACGGAGCATAATGGCGGCAATGGCCTTGAAGTTGTCCTCGGTGAGCTTGTTGAAGTAGACGATCTCGTCCACGCGGTTGATGAACTCGGGCCGCAGGAAGGATTCCAGGGCCTTCATGGCCCGCTCCCTGCCCTGCTGGTCGGCGGTGCGGCCGAAACCTACGGAGCCGGCGGAAGTGCGTGCGTCGCTGCCTGCATTGGAGGTCATGACAATAACCGTGTTTTCGAAGTTCACGTTGCGGCCCTGGGCATCGGTGATGTGGCCGTCATCCAGAATCTGAAGCAGGATGTTGAGCACGTCGGGGTGGGCCTTCTCAATCTCGTCAAACAGAATGACGCAGTAGGGCTTGCGGCGCACCTTTTCGGTGAGCTGGCCCGCCTCGTCGTAGCCCACATAGCCTGGGGGAGAGCCAATGATGCGGCTGACGGCGAACTTCTCCATGAACTCGCTCATGTCCAGTCGGATAAGGGATTCGGGGGAGTGGAACATGTCCATGGCCAGCCGCTTGACCAGCTCGGTCTTGCCCACGCCGGTGGAGCCCACAAAGATGAAGGACACGGGCTTGCGCTTGGAGGCGATGCCCACCCGGCCACGGCGGACAGCGGCGGCCACGGCGTGAACCGCCTCGTCCTGACCGATGAGGTGCTCCTTCAGCCGGTCTTCCAGCTTGGCCAGGCGCTCATACTCGGCCTCCTGGATCTGGCTGGCGGGGATCTTGGTCCAAAGCTCGATCACACGGGCCAGATGCTCTACCGTCAGAGGGGGGGCGCTCTGGGCCTCCAGCTTGTTCAGCTCGTCCTGAAGCTGGATCTCCCGGCTCTTGATGGAGGCCAGCCGCTCATAGTCACGGCTGCTGCCCTCGTCGGAGAGGAGCTTCTCCCGCTCTCCGGCCAGGTTTTCCAGCTCCCTGCGGAAGTTGGACTGCCGCTGCTCGTTGGCCGCCAGGGCTTCGGTGGTGGCGGGGTTGCCCATGAGGGAGTCGTGCTCGGCGGTCAGCTTGTTCAGCTCCCGGCGGATCTCGGTCTGCCGCTGCTCATTGTTCTTGAGGGTGGTCTGCCGCTTGTAGTCCCGGTCGTTGGCCTCCACCATCAGGTTTTCACGCTCTTTTTCCAGGGCATCCAGCTCCTTTTTCACCTCCACCTCCCGGGCCAAGGTCTTGTTGTGGAGGTTGACGTCGGAGCAGGCCTCGTCAATGAGGTCGATGGCCTTGTCGGGCAGGAAACGGTCGGTGATGTACCGCTCGCTCATGGTCACGGCCAGGCGGCACATCTCGGGGGAGATGGAGACAAAGTGGTACTTCTCGTAGTAAGGGGCGATACCCTGGATGATCCTGATGGAGTCGTCGATGGAGGGCTCCTCCACCATGACAGGCTGGAAACGCCGCTCCAGGGCGGAGTCCTTCTCAATGTACTTGCGGTACTCGGTGAGAGTGGTGGCGCCAATGACCTGAATCTCGCCCCGGCTCAGGGCGGGCTTGAGAATGTTGGCGGCGTTCATGGAGCCCTCGGCGTCGCCGGCGCCCACGATGTTGTGCACCTCGTCGATGACCAGGATGATGTTGCCCAGCTTCTTGATCTCCTCGATGAGGCCCTTCATGCGGCTCTCAAACTGGCCGCGGAACTGGGTGCCCGCCACCAGGGCGGTGAGATCCAGCAGGTAGACCTCCTTGTCCAGCAGCTTGTAGGGCACGTCCCGCTGGTAGATCTTCTGGGCCAGCCCCTCGGCAATGGCGGTTTTGCCCACGCCGGGCTCACCGATCAGACAGGGGTTGTTCTTCTGGCGGCGGTTGAGGATCTGGATGGTGCGCTGGATCTCCTCGTCCCGGCCGATGATGCGGTCCAGCTTGCCGTCAGCGGCCTTCTGAGTCAGGGAGATGCAGTAATTCTCCAAAAACTTGCGCTTGGGCTGCTTTTCGCCCTTCTTGTCCTTGTCTCCGCGCTCGGCGCGGGGCTGCTCCCGCTCAGGGGGCTGGGCCTGGGGGCTTTGAGCCGAGCCAAAGAGCTTGTTGAGGAAGGGGAAGGTGGCGGTTTTGCCCTCGTCCTCCTCGTCTTCGTCGGCCTCCTCCGCGGACATCAGGCCCTCCATGCCCTCGGCGCCGCCGAAGGCGGACATCATCTCATTGGTCAGGCCCTCCAGATCCTCGTCACTGATGCCCATCTTCTGCATCATATCTTCCACGGGCTTGATGCCCATTTCCTTCGCGCACTTGAGGCAGAGGCCCTCGCTTTTGGTGGTCCCGCCCTCCATCTTCTGGATAAAGATCACGGCCACATTTTTATGGCATCTGGAACAAAGTGTGGGTTGCATTTGTATTCAGCTCCTTTGGAGGGGAGAATAGTCCCCTCAGAGAAATGATTCTAATTCGAAATTATGAACTGCGTATGAATCACGCCTGTTTTCTTTTCTTTAAAGCCTTCCGGTACTGGAAGATATAACTGCACAGGGCGGCCAGAGTGAGGGCCAGGGCGAAGGAGATTAGTCCGGTGGCCCAGGGGCGTGGGATGGCAGGGAAGAGCACCAGCGCGGCGCAGACCACGAAAAAGACGCCGGTAGAGGTCTTGCCCAGCCAGTTGGAGGAGATCACATCACCCAGTTTCTGGTACATGAGATAGCCGCCGATGGCCATGGTCAGCTCCTTTAGGAAAAAGACGACGACCGCCCACAGAGGGATGATGCCGTCGGCGGTGATGCAGATAATGACCGTAAAGGTCATCAGCTTGTCCGCCAGAGGGTCCAGAATCCGCCCCAGCTTGGTGATCTGGTTGAAGTGCCGGGCGATCCAGCCGTCAGCTACATCGGTGAGGAAGGCGGTTAAATAGATCAGCACCGCCCAGCGATGAGCGTCTGGAGCGGGCTGAAAGAAGACGACGGCAAAGACCGGCACCAGTACTAGCCGGAGGAGGGAGAGAAGGTTTGGGATGGACATAGGAGCTTCACCTGATTTTCTTTGGTTTAGGGCGGGATTACAGGCCGCTGAGCAGGGAGAGGGGATTGGTAGTCATGAAGAATTTCAGCAGGTGGGTTTGGTTTACCAGGGACTCAGGCAGTACGTGCCCGAAGAATTGCAGCAGCCAGGCCGCCACAAACAGAAGGACGCAGGCCTGCACCAGGCCAAACAGCGCGCCGCAGGTCTTGTTCAGGAAATGTAGTCCGGGCAGCCGCGCCACCAGATCCAGGGCATGGCTGATCAGCTTCCAGGCAATGAGAATGAGGGCGAAGCCCAGCAGAAAGAGGATCAGGTAGGCGGCGGACTGGGCGATGGCAGCCGCAACTGCGGCGGCCGCGCTCGCGGCCACGGAGGTCATTCCGTTCTCCACGGCCTTGTCCACGGTGTTGATCAGGGTTTCATAAAAGCCCATCTCCCGCAGGGCGTTCAGTACCCCGTCCAGAGGCACGTCGTCGGGGGACAGGGCAGCGGAGCCCTCCTCCGCCACTTGCTGCTGGATGGAGGCGTTGAGCTGTTCCTCGATGGCCGAGGCGAATTTGGGCTCTAAGGCATCCGCCACCATAGGAGAGAGAGTGCGGGCGGCGAAGCTGGCGCCCACAAAAGCCACCAGCACGGCCAGCAGACCGCACAGGGACAGGATGAACCCCCGGTGGGCGCCCACCAGGGCGAAGAGCAGCAGCACGGCCAGAATCAGGCCGTCAGCAATCAGATAAGCCATAGGGTTTTCCTCCGAATTTATTGAGGGACATAGAGGCGGGCGGTGGTGCTGTCAATGAGCATGGCGCTGCCGTCGGAGCGCTGTAAAACCTTTTGTGCGTTCTGTGTGCCGTTCAGGGTGTTATAGAGCTCCAGATCCTGGCTGTAGATATCCAGCCGGTCGGCGGTGAGTACGCCGACATACCGCCCGGCAGCGGAGAGAGAGAGTACCTGCTCCTCTACGGGGAGGGCAGCGGCCAGCTCACCTGAAGCGTTTATGGTGAGCAGCTCCGCCGTACTGCCCGCCCGGTATTTCCCCAGCAGGAGGGAGGCGGTGCCGTCCCCGTCCAGGGAAAAGGCCTTTAGGTAGCGCCCCCCGTAGTCGTAGGAGCCGGAGAGCACGCCGTCCCCGGAGACAATATAGAGCCCGGACTCACCCAGGGCCCAAATGCCGCTGCTGGTCCAGCGCAGATCAAGAATCGCGTTGTTGCCCACCGGGCAGGTCCAGTCCGGCTCCGTTTCCTCCTCCGTGCGGTCCAGGCGATAGAGGTCCACCCGGCTCTCAAAATTACCGTCCGTAAGGCCGATGGTGAGCAGAGCCACCGATTTGTTGTCCGGGGCAACGGCGGCGTCCATCACAAAACGGTTGGACAGGCTGAAGCGCACCAGAGGACTGTAGCTGTTGTCGTAGACCGTCACTGAGCCCTTGTGCCCGCTCTCCTGGCTGGTGACGGCCAGCCAGCCGTTCTGGTTCACATCGGCGGACAGGAGGGCCTGGCCGTCCTCTTGGGTGAGGGAAAAGACCTCCTCCCGACCGGAGTAGACAAAGAGCTCCCGGCCGCCGGCATCATAGACCAGAGCGGTGCCGCCTGCGGTGCTGACCACAGGATTTGTCATGGAAACGGCCTGATCCACAAAGGCCTGACCGCTGCCCGAATACAGCCGGATGGTGTTGGGGGAGCAGACCAGAAGATCTCCGTCCACGACGGCAAAGGCGTTGGAGGAGTCCCCAACAAAATGAAAGGACTCCGCCTGTCCGCTGTCGTTGCGCGCCAAGGTGCGGTAGGAGAACCAGCGCTTGATGAAGTCAAAATTCAGCTTGTCATAGTTGGCCACCAGGGCGACCGCGCCCACCATCAGGGCCAGTGTCACCAGAAAGGCCAGGAACCGGACAAAACGGTTGGGGCGCTTTTTGGGTTTGGGGGCGGCGTTGGGACGGCTGCCGTTGATATCTTCCATTCTATGCTCCTTCATGGATTTCATGCGGCAGAGGCATAAGCGGCACAGATAAAAGGGGCGCTTGTGCAGGCCCTGCAATAGAATTATTTTTTCGTTCCCAAATAGACTGACGTTATGGCGCAGAGGATGGCGGCGCCGATGGCGAACCACAGTGCAGCAGGCATAGAAATACCTCCAGAGTTCACATAAGGGCAGGAGAGTGAGCTATAGGACGTCCTCCTG
Source organism: Clostridium sp. ATCC BAA-442 (assembly GCF_964239415.1). Taxonomy (NCBI): domain Bacteria; kingdom Bacillati; phylum Bacillota; class Clostridia; order Eubacteriales; family Clostridiaceae; genus Clostridium; species Clostridium sp. ATCC BAA-442. The sequence continues at coordinate 24,922 of NZ_CAXSQB010000022.1, forward strand.
ATACCACAGTTTGGTCATATAGAGCCCCCCGGCGGGTACAGTAGGCCCGGCGGCGGTGCGGTTGCGGCCTTCCAGAATGGCGGGCACGTCATCGGGGGAGAATTTGCCGTCGGCGGCGTAGACACAAGTGCCCACCATGGCGCGCACCATGTTGTAGAGAAAGCCGTCGGCGCACACCCGGCACTCGATCAGTTCTCCGCTGCGGGAGATATTAAAGTAGTGAACCGTGCGCACGGTGGTGCGGGTTTCGGTGCCGACGCTCCGAACAGCCGCGAAGTCGTGGGTACCCACAAAGTGGGAGGCCGCACGCTGCATCACAGTCTCGTCCAGGTGTTTGGGATAGAACCAGGCGCGGTTGACGTAAAATGCGTTCCGTATGTGGGAATTGTAGATGCGGTAAGTGTACTCCTTTTTCAGGCAGGAGCCGATGGCGTTGAAGCCGTCGGGCACCTCGGTAGCCTTTACCACCACGATGTCATCGGGCAGCCGGGTGTTCACCGCCAGGGGAATCCGGTCGCAGGGGATACGGGAGGAGGTGCGGAAATTGGCGATATAGGTCTCCGCGTGCACGCCGGCGTCAGTGCGGCCCGCGCCGGTACATTTGACCGGGTGGCCCACCACCGAGGCCAGGGAGTGTTCCAGCGTCTCCGCCACGGTGACGGCGTTCTTTTGAACCTGCCAGCCGTGATAGGCCGTCCCCACATACATCAAGCGTAGCGCAATATTTCTCATAAAGCTTTAAAATCCCATTATTTTTTTCTTAAAGTCCAAAGTGCCGCAGCACGCCGATGCCGACACACAGAAGCACCGCGAAGACCAGAGCGGCGATGTCGATGCCCTTTAGCTTGAGCTGGCGCAGGCGGGTGCGGCCCTCTCCGCCGTGGTAGCAGCGGCACTCCATAGCAATGGCAAGTTCGTCGGCCCGGCGGAAGGCAGAAATGAACAGGGGTACCAGCAGGGGCACCAGGGCTTTGGCCTTCTGGAGCAGGTTGCCGGTATCGAAGTCGGCGCCGCGGGCCTTCTGAGCGGACATGATCTTGTCCGTCTCCTCGATGAGGGTGGGGATGAAGCGCAGGGCGATGGACATCATCATGGACAGCTCATGCACCGGCACATGGAGGGTTTTCAGCGGTCCCATCAGCTTTTCCAGACCGTCGGTGAGCAGGATGGGGGAGGTGGTGTAGGTCAGCAGGAAGGTGCAGGTGATGAGCATGGCGATGCGTAGTACCATAAACACCGCCGCCCAGATGCCCTCCGGGTAGATGGTGAAAATCCAGAAGGATACCAGCGGGGCCCCTTTCCCCCGGGTGTAGAACAGGTTGAGCAGGCCGGTGATAATGACGATGATGAGGATGGGCTTCATGCCACGCAGGATACTCCTGATGCCCACCTTGGACACAGCGATCAGCACCGCCAGCAGGACGAACAGGATAGCGTAGGATACCACCTGCTTGGCCAGAAACAGAGCCACAATATAGGCCACCGTGAACAGCAGCTTGGTGCGGGGATCCAGCCGGTGGAGCAGGGTGTTGCCTGGGAAGTACTGGCCCAGGGTAATGTCCTTCAATGCCACTTACACCGCCCCCCTTTCGCCGGAAGCAGACTGCTTCTGCTGACCGGCATGGCCCAGTTTGGCCAGGACGGCGTCTCTGGCCTGCTCCGTGGTGTAGACCGACGGGTCGATGTCCACGCCCATGGCCCGCAGGCGGTGGAACACCCGGGTCATGGCGGGCACGCCCAAGCCCATAGCCTCCAGCTCGTCCCCGTGGGCAAAGACCTCCCGGGGCGCGCCGGAGAAGGGAATCCGTCCGTCGTTGATCACCACCAGCCGGTCCACCGTCCGGGCCACTTCCTCCATGGAGTGGGAAACGATGATGATAGTGGCGTTTTTGGCCGTGTGATAGTCGTGGATGTTGCCCAGAATAGACGCCACGCCAACTGGGTCCAGGCCGGCGGTGGGCTCGTCCAGTATGAGCACGGAGGGCTCCATGGCAATAACGCCGGCGATGGCGACCCGGCGCTTTTGTCCGCCGGACAGCTCAAAGGGGGATTTTTCCAGCATGTCCTCCCGTAACCCAACAAACTGGGCGGCCTCGCGCACCCGGCGGTCGACCTCCCCCTCGTCCAGCCCCATGTTTTTGGGGCCGAAGGCGATATCCTTATAGATGGTCTCCTCAAAGAGCTGGTACTCCGGGTACTGAAACACCAGTCCCACCTGGAAGCGGGTCTGGCGGGTGCGCTCCTTGCTCTCCCAGATATCCCGGCCCTCGAAGAGGACGCGGCCGGAGGTGGGCTTGAGCAGCCCGTTGAGGTGCTGGATGAGGGTGGATTTGCCCGAGCCGGTGTGGCCGATGATGCCCAGGTACTCCCCGCGGTAGGCGGTAAAGTCCACGTCCACCAGGGCCCCGTGTTCAAAGGGGGTACCGGCGGAATAGATGTGGCTCAGGCGCTCCGTCTGAATGATCGGTTCCAATGGCTTCATTCCTTTATCATTTGGTGCATGCCCGCAGGTCACGCCCGTGTTTGCAGCAGATCAAAGAGCGCCTGGGCACATTCCTCGTCGCTCAGTGCGTCCAGAGGAACGTCCACCCCCGCCTGCCGGAGCTGCCACAGCAGCTCGGTGGTCTCGGGGACAGTGAGGCCCACGGCCTTCAACTCCTCCACCCGCTGAAAGACCTCCCGGGGGGGGCCGTCGGCCACCACCCGGCCCTTGGCCATGACCACCAGCCGGTCGGCCTGGGCGGCCTCGTCCATATGGTGGGTGATGAGCACTACCGTCACGCCGGAGGAGCGGTTGAGCTCACGGATGGTCTTCATGACCTCCGCCCGGCCGATGGGGTCCAGCATGGCGGTGGGCTCGTCCAGCACAATGCAGCGGGGCGCCATAGCGATGACACCGGCAATGGCCACCCGCTGTTTCTGTCCGCCGGAGAGCAGGTGGGGGGCGTGCTCCCGGTACTCGTACATGCCCACGGCCTTGAGGGCGTCGTCCACCCTCCGGCGGATCTCCGCCGGGGGCACCCCCAGATTCTCAGGGGCGAAGGCCACGTCCTCCTCCACCACGTTGGCAACGATCTGGTTGTCCGGGTTCTGGAATACCATGCCCACGGTGCGGCGGATGTCCAGCAGTTTATCCTCGTCGGCGGTGTCGATGCCGTCCACGTAGACTTTGCCGCCGGAGGGCAGCAGGATGGCGTTCAGGTGCTTGGCCAGGGTGGACTTGCCGGAGCCGTTGTGACCCAACACAGCCACAAAGGAGCCCTCCTCGATGTCCAGGCTTACCCCGTCCAGCACAAAGGGGTTGACCGCGCCCTCCTCCGCGTAGGCGAAGCGCAGCTCTTCTGTTTTGATGATCACATCGTTCATAGCGCAGCTCCTCATTCGGCAGTCCAGCGGCCCGTGGCCCCGCAGGGGAGGGCCAGGCCAGTGGCGGTTACGGGCAGACCCAGCTCCTGGCTCTCGGTGCGGCCGCCGTACCGGCGGGCTACCAGAGTCTCCAGCAGGTAGGTCAGTACCGAGGGGGCTAGCCCCGTAGTATAGGAGTTAATGAGGAAAAACAGGGGTTCGTCCGAGAGCACCCCGGCTACCAGCTCCACAAAAGGGAAGAGGTTCTCCTCCAGCTTCCAGACCTCGCCGGAGGGGCCCCGGCCGTAGGAGGGGGGGTCCATGATGACTGCATCGTACCGGCGGCCCCGGCGGATCTCCCGCTCCACGAACTTGGCGCAGTCGTCCACGATCCAGCGGATGGGCGCGTCAGACAGGCCGGAGGAGGCCGCGTTCTCCCGCGCCCAGCTCACCATGCCCTTGGCCGCGTCCACGTGGCACACGGCGGCTCCCGCCGCCGCGCAGGCCACCGAGGCCGCGCCGGTGTAGGCAAAGAGGTTGAGCACCCGGATGGGCCGCCCGGCGGAGCGGATGCGCTCCATGGCGAAATCCCAGTTGGCCGCCTGCTCCGGGAAGACGCCGGTATGCTTGAAGTTCATAGGCTTGATGTTGAGGGTCAGCCCCTTGTAACCCAATGTCCAGCGCTGGGGCAGTTCCTTCTTGACCCACTGGCCCCCTCCGGTGGAGGCGCGCTGGTACCGGGCGTCGTATTTCCGCCAGCCGGGGTGGCGGCCCTCCGGGCGCCAAATGGCCTGGGGATCCGGCCGCACCAGCAGATACTTGCCCCAGCGCTCCAGACGCTCGCCGCCGCCGCAGTCCAGCAGCTCATAGTCCTTCCAGTCACTTGAAATCCACATAATATGATCTTCCCACCATAGTTTTTGTCATAATCATCCTATTATATCATTCCCTACTATACCAGTCAACGAAAAGAAGCGCAAACAGCAGGGGCGCGGGGTGAAAAATATGAATCGACCCGCGCCCCTATGCGGCGTCTCCTGCAAACTGACCAGGCGCCCCTGTAAGACAGTTCAATCCACGCACCCGCGAGGAGTGCGACATCTCTTTGAACATGGACATCAGCTCCGGCAGATTATTTCAACCCACGCACCCCGCGAGGGGTGCGACGCCGGGGCGGAGGGAGGGAAACAAGTCGGAGTTGATATTTCAATCCACGCACCCCGCGAGGGGTGCGACGGGATGATGATAGCGACAACGATGCAGTCCGCCCGATTTCAATCCACGCACCCCGCGAGGGGTGCGACCGGCTCTATTTAATGGCACTATTCGGGACGTATAACAATTTCAATCCACGCACCCCGCGAGGGGTGCGACGCCCCGCCGCATGGTTCAAAATCGGCACGGGGCCATTTCAATCCACGCACCCCGCGAGGGGTGCGACGTGCAAATTGGGAGGAGGGCGCAAGATGACGCCAAACATTTCAATCCACGCACCCCGCGAGGGGTGCGACCGCTTATTATGGATGCTTTTATTGCCAACGCAAATTTCAATCCACGCACCCCGCGAGGGGTGCGACGGACAACGGGTGTGTATTTGGGGATACCCCAAAGATTTCAATCCACGCACCCCGCGAGGGGTGCGACCATCGGCATCCCGGCCGGCCATAATCCCCTTCTCTATTTCAATCCACGCACCCCGCGAGGGGTGCGACGGTTTGGGTGCCATATCACCCCTTTATTTTACCAATTTCAATCCACGCACCCCGCGAGGGGTGCGACGCTCACAATGCCGACAGCGGCGGCGGTCAAATAGTCCATTTCAATCCACGCACCCCGCGAGGGGTGCGACGCCGCAACGTCCACCGGGACATTGTCATACGCCAATTTCAATCCACGCACCCCGCGAGGGGTGCGACTTGCCCAGCCAACTTCAAAATAGTATCCTCACTATTTCAATCCACGCACCCCGCGAGGGGTGCGACTCCAGCTTCATCTGATACCTTGTTACCGGAGACAATTTCAATCCACGCACCCCGCGAGGGGTGCGACGGTGACCACCTGGAGGCGCTAACCTGTTCCGGTGTATTTCAATCCACGCACCCCGCGAGGGGTGCGACCTCCCGGCTCCACGCCGTCGGGCAGCTCAATCTATTTCAATCCACGCACCCCGCGAGGGGTGCGACAGCAAACTTTACCAAAGAGCAGAGAGTTTGCTTGGCTCAATTCGCTTATTTGCACAAGGGGAAGAAGGCTGAGCATACAAAAACAAACGCGCCTATGCTCCATTAAGCTTTCCTTTATGCTTTTTGGGTGCGAACCGGCCGGAGAAGGCGTGTCATCTTGGACTTCGCACGCTACAAAATCAAAGGTTCGTCTGGAAGGTAGGTCTGCTTACAGCCAAAGTGTTCGATCTTCTGCTCATAGCGATTTCCCAAGGAATAAAAGCGGAGACTGTCCCGTTCGGGGTCCATGATTGCGCACAGCTTGGCCTGAAGGAGTTTGTACTGGGCCGGGTCCAGCTTGCACTCAAAGACGGAATTCTGAACCCGCTGGCCGTAGTTGACGCACTGCTTGGCGATCTGCCGCAGGCGCTTGCGCCCGGCGGCATCCGCCGTATTGACGTCGTAGGTAATCAAAACCAGCATAATGGCCTCACTTCCACAAAAAGGGCGGATAGGCATCTAGGTCGCCGCGGAGGCAGCGGGCCAGAAGCAGCGCCTGGAGATAGGGAACCAGTCCCCAAGAGATCTTTTCCTGGAGATAGGGGTGGGTCAGAGGCTCCTTTTTCCGCTCCTGCCAACGCTTCAGAACGGCTCTGCGGCCAGAGTCGCTCAAAAAGACCGCCCCATTCTCCAGAAAATCAAAGTCCTGCCGCCCCACCATTCGGTTGTTTATCAGGGTTAAAACGAACCGGTCGGCCATACAGGGGCGCAGCTCCTCCATCAGATCCAGGGCCAGAGAGGCCCGGCCAGGGCGATCCCGGTGGAGAAAGCCCACGTAGGAATCCAGCCCCACGCTCTCCAGTGCAGAGGCGCAGTCGTGCGAGAGCAGACTGTAGACAAAGGAGAGCAGGGCGTTGACAGGATCCCGCGGCGGACGGCGGCTGCGGCTTTGGTAGGAAAAGAGGGGCTTTTCACCCAAGATCAGCTGGTCGAACTGCCCGAAATAGAGGGTTGCTCCGGCGCCCTCCAGGCCGCGCAGATGCTCGAGAGAGGCGGCCGCGGCGATTTGGGGGAGAAGCTCTTTCAGATGAGACGCGGAGGCTGTCAGGCTGGCGGCGTCCAGCCGGAGCCCGTGATCTCTTCGGGTGCGCTCGATGCTCCAGCGGGCGTTATAGACCTTGCCGAAGATCATACTGCGGGCAATGCGGCAACTGGCGGAGGGTTCGTCCGCCGTGCGGTACTGGGCACGCCGGAGCAGGACGTTTCCCGAGGTACTCCCAGCGATCCGGGCCAGAAACCGCCCGCGCGGCGTGCAGAAGGCCAGAGAGATACCGCGCTCGGCGCAGGCGCCCATCAGGGCGGGAGAGGCCCCGGGGTAGGAGAAGGAGACAATGCCGCTCAAGGTATGGAGCGGGTAGCGGGCGGCCTCCTGATGTTCCCGGCTGGCGACCACATTTTCGCCGTCCAGGGACAGATAGATGTCCTCCGAGGTCACGAAGAGGGTGTTCAACAGTTGTCTCATGGCGTTTCCTCCATGGCCCGGTTCAGATAATCGGATACGGACTCCCGCCGGATCAGCTGCGGCAGGCACAGCTCCTTCAGAGAACAGGCGCCGCAGAACTTGCCCGGCCTGGCTTTGGGGGTGTGGCCCCGCCGGAAGGGCTGATGCATCTCCTCTGCGGCGGACTGAACCTGACGGCGCAGCTCCGGAGAGAAGCGCACCGGAGTGCGCCGGCGGGTTTCGCCATAGTAGAGCGCGCCCTCCGGGACGGAGCAGCACAGCATTTCCTCCAGACACATGGCCTGGGCGCACAGTTGAAGCTCGTCCGCCTGGTGAGGCTTTGGCCGGCCGCGCTTGTACTCCACGGGAAAGGGCAGCCAGCGGCCCTCCTAGCCCGCGAGGGGGACGCCCTCCGGCGCGGCGCGAAATTCGACCACGTCGCACTGGCCGGACAGTCCCAGGGTAGGGGAGGCCACCGCCAGACTGCGGAGAACCAGAGTATCGCCCCGCCGCTCCCGAAGGGAGGCGTCGTGGGCACGCTCATGGAAGAGCTGGCCCTCTATGGTGCGCAGATTTTCCTGCCACTGCTGTTCCAGATGGATCAGCGCCCACTGGCGGCGGCAGAAGGCAAAGTGCTGAAGGCCGGAGAGGGGGAGGAACTCCTCCTCACGGAAGTTCACCCCATCCGCCGGCAGGTGATTCCGGCGGGGAGGGCGGCCTCGTCCACCGTGACGGAGTAATCCTGATAGGAGCGGGCAGGGGCGGGATCACCGGGATCCCTCCGGGTGACATGTACCGCTTCAAAGAGCTTCCAGGCCGGGGCGCAGCCCAGCTCGTTGTCGTGCTGGAAGACAATCAGCTCCCGCACGGCCATCTTGCCCCGTGCGGCGGAGTGGTCGTGCTCGAACATATTGAGGATTGCCTCCCACAGCAGGGACAGATCCTCCTCGGAGAAGCCGGTGGTCTTGCGGGCCAGGTTGGCGGAGACGTAGCCCTCGCAGCGATAGAGACCATAGGGGATGACATACTTTCTCCCCATCTCAGTGCCCTTTTTCTCCGCGTCGGCCTCGGTGGTGATGGCCACGCGGGTGATGGTGACCTCCTGAGGAATGACGGGTTCCACGCTGCGGGCAAAGCCCAGCTGCACCGGCCCCCGCACCTGGCCGCAGTTGAGAGCGGCCTTCACAAAGGTGGTCATCACCGCGCCGAAGGTGCGCACATCGTAGAAGTTGGCGCACATCCAGTCCCGGACTTTCCGATCCAGGTCGGGATCGGCCTTTTTCTTTTCCTTGACGGTTTTTTCGTCCACGTCCAGGGCGGCGTAGGCCTCGGCGTCGCTGCGGTTGAGAGGCACGCCGTCCTTGACATAGATGCGGTAGCCGGTGGCGTCCTCCTTCACCGTCTCCACATAGTTGCGGATCTTCCGCTTCAGGCACACGTCGGTGACAATGCCCAGGCCGGTCTCCGGATCCACCCGGGGCATATTGCCCGCGTCCGGATCCCCGTTGGGATTGCCGTTCTCCACGTCGAACAGGATGACAAATTCATAGCGGTTTTTGATAGGCTCGGACATATTACTTCTCCTCCTTCTTCTTCTGATAGCGGGCCTGAGTCTGGAAATAGTAACCCAGCTGGAACGAACCCTGCTGGGGGAGATTCAGGTGGGCGGGGTATTCCGTACCCAGCTTGGAGAGTAGCTCGGTCATCTGCTTCTCATAGGCGATGGAGAGACCGCGGTTGGCGGCGTTCAGCTTTTTCAGATGCTTCTGAGCCAGATTGACCAGGACGGGGAATACCGCGGCAGGGGTAGCCGACGCTCCGCTGAAATACTTGTCGCGGATGGTGGCGTTGATGCCGGGGTTGGCAGCGGCCTGGACGGCCTCCAGCACGGAGAACAGCCGCCCCAGGAGATAGGAGACATTGGTGGCGTCAGGATTGAGAGACACTTGTAAGACCTCCTCCGGTATATCAGGATGTTCGCGGCCGGTACTCTCGGCCAGCTTTGTGTAATAGGCTTTCAGAATGGCGGCCCGGCCCCGGGTGACCTCCCGTTCCGCCCGGATGCGGAGGGCGACGCCGTTGAGCAGCGTGGCCGGATATCGGGTGTCGTTCAGCACCGCCCGCAGAACCTCGCCGGCCAGATCGGGGGCGGGGGACTTGTCCCGGGCGTTCTGGTTTACCGTTTCGTCCAGCAGCTTCCAGATGGGCAGGGTCTCAAACTTGTCATAGGAGGGGCGAATGATCTCCAGCCGCCGGTAGTGGGACTGGATGTGTTCCAGGAATCCCCGGAAGGTATTGTGGAGGAAAAAGCGCACTGACAGCCGGGCGGCGTTGGGGGAGAGGCCTAGGATATAGAAATCCATGTTGGGATCGAGCTTGTCCTCCTGAAAGTCCACGGGGATTCCCTGGCACAGCTGTGCGGTCATGCCGCGGAGATCCGCGGCGCTGTACGGCGTCGGCGCCCCCAGCAGAGCCCCGCCGAAAAAGGCCTGGTAGGCGTCGCCGCCACCTCTGGCCCAGCAGACGACGGTGGCGTCCCCGAGCTGGTAGACGTGCTCCCGGTCGTCCAGCAGGTGGTTGAGGGCGGTGGTGTAGGCGAAAGCGACATATTCGCTGGTAGGGGCATTATATCCTTGTTCTTTCCCGTAGGATGAAAAGGCGGGACTTCCTTTGTCAAACCCCACAAGGGTCCAGCCATTAGGAGAGCGTGAAGACGTACGGAGTTTCTTTATGCTGTTATGGATGCGGGCGATTGGAGCATCCTTCCCAGTGACCAAGCAGACTCCAAGGCATCCTTGCGTACTACTTTCCTGATAGTACATATCCCAACCAGTTTGAATTTTTGGACTGTCCAACACCCATGTATTTGTGTCTGTAATATAAAAAGCGAGGTTTCCTTTTCCTAAGTCGTATGGAAGGGCGTCTTGAACGATTGGATTGCTAAGTGCAGACTCGATGTCCCAGTTGTCCAAAAAGTTAATGACAGCGCGGGCCTCCAGGCAATCGATGTGGGATAATATGTCCTTGTTATAGCTGGAAAACGCAGCAAAATAGGCTTTGGAGCGTGCTGTTATTTCTCCTTCCTTATCAATACCGAGAACATATGTGGCGGTGTCGCACAAAAAATAGGGTGGCGGCTTTGTTCCAGAGCGTTTTAATTGCATTGGGACTGCTGTGGGGCGACCGTTTTTATTTGTATCACTTTCTAATAGGGTGATGTTTTTTAATGTCCCTGCGGAATTGATAAAAACAGCGAACCGCACATTTGTTTGGCTCCATCCGAAACGCGGTGGTTTTGACTTGTTGGGTGGAAGTTCTAAGAGTGTCTCATAGTAGTCAGTCAGTGCCTGCAAAATCATCCCCGCACCTCCCCACTTTCCCGGGCGGGCACCTCCAGCACTCCGTCCCGCAGGGTGCCGCGGAAGAACAGGGGGCGGATATCCTCCGGATTTGTATAGTCCATGTCCCATAGCATCCAGCCCAGATCGCGCTCTCCCACCAGTTCATTCGGGCAGGGGGGCAGCTCCTCGCACCAGCGGAAATGGGCTGGAAACTCCCGGCAGCCGAAGCAGGGCTGGTGATAGAACTGCCCCTTTTTGATGCGGCGCTTGACAATGTCCTGAAACTTGCCCGGATTGTCTCCAGGGGAGGCCTGACTGGTTATGTCGAAATGGGCCTCAATGACATACCGCACATCCCGCAGCAGCAGGGCGGCCCGCTGCTGTATGTCGTCGGATGTGCACAGATACAGCTCCCCCTTGCCCCGCTCCATCACCGTCCGGGCCGAGCGGGCGGAGAGAGTGGACTTGACCTCGTTGCGCCGCAGGTTGGTGAAGCGGATGGGAGCGCACACATGGATGCGGTCGATGATCCACCTCAGCCCAGGATGCCAGTAGATAGCCTCCACCAACCCCCTGGCGGCGGAGGGGGTCATGACATCGTAGCTCACCCGTTCTACTTTCATCTCCGGGCGGGTAAAGAGGGCATAATCCCCCCGAACCTCCAGCTGAATGGACATAGGCGTTCACTCCTTTTCTTCTCAGATAAACAGTCCCTTTCCACAGTCCGCCTCCAGGGACAGCCCGGTTTCTTCCGAATAGAGGGACGGGGTGGCAAGGATAGCGGAGCCATCCTCCAGCCGCTCCAGATCCCCGGCCTGATCCAGGGCGGCGAAGTGCTCTTCGTAGATAGATACGCCGTATTGGCCGAGCTGGCGGAACAGCGTCCGGCTCCGCTCTCCGGCCCGAAGCCGTCCGACCAGCTCCGCGCCTGCGCCCAATGGGATGTAGACCGTCCGGGTGGGGCTGTCGATCATGTGGAAGCGCTCCGCCGCGGACTGGAAGGGGAACCAATTCTCGTCAATTTTAGATAAAATACCATATTTGTCCTGCGCTTCCGCCCCATTCAGTTCCAGGAACATATGGAAGTAGGCCTGGATCGCCTCCCGGGAGGCGATGTCGTCATACTGCTCCAGCACCATGCGGCCCGCGCCGATAGCGGTCTGAAACAGAGGCGGCGGGGCGGCCTCCCCCCGGAAAAGGGTGACGATGCTCTCCAAGACGGGGCGCTTGCCCTCCCGGTTGCACCGGCCGGCGGCCTGGAGGAGGGAGTCCAGGCCCGCCTTTTCCCGGAACACCGCGGGAAAGTCCACATCCACCCCGGCCTCGATCAGGGAGGTGGAGATCACCCGGCAGGGGAGGCCCCCCTTGAGCCGGCGGCGGATCTCCTCCAGCTTGGCGCGCCGGTGGGCGGGATACATGAGGGTAGAGAGGTGAAAGTTCCCCTCGCCGGAGAGCCGCGTAAAGATCTCCTGGGCGCTCTTGCGGCTGTTGACAACGCAGAGCACCTGCTCGTGCTGCTGGAGCTGTCCGGACAGTGTATCCCAGTCCAGCCGGCCCGCCTGGCGGAAGCACACCCGGCGGAAGGATTCCGGGGGACACAGCTCCGGCGGACAGAGCTCCACTGCCGGACGGCCGGGCAGAAACTCCGCAAAGAGCGGCCCCAGTGCGGGCTGGGTGGCGGTACAGAGGACGGCGGATGCGCCATAATGCTGAACCAGCTGGGCGATGGCGTGGACGCATGGCCGCAGGCAGGGAAGGGGGAGCAGCTGGGCCTCGTCGAAGAGAATGACGCTTCCGGCCAGGTTGTGAAGCTTGCGGCACTGGGAGGGGCGGTTGGCATAAAGGGATTCGAAGAACTGCACCGCCGTGGTCACCACCACGGGCATGTCCCAGTTCTCCGCGGCCTGGGCCAGGCGGACCGTTTTTGGAGTGGCCTCGGCGTCGATTTCATAGGCGGCGTTGGAGTGGTGCTCCAGCACGTTCTCCGCCCCCAGGATGGTTCGGAACTCCTGGGCGGTCTGCTCGATGATGGAGGTGTAGGGGATCACATAGATGATCCGCCTCAGTCCCCTGGCCCTAGCCTGGGCCAGGGCGAAGGCCAGAGAGGCCACCGTCTTTCCGCCCCCGGTGGGGACGGTGAGGGTAAACAGGCCGGGGGGCTGGGTTTTGCCCATCCGGATACACTGCTCCAGAACGGCGCAGCGGCGGGAGTTCAGCTCTCCCTGAGGGGGAAACCAGCCGGAGATATGGCGCTGGAGCCGCTCCCAAAGGTCATCCAGAGGGGCGGGGTGCTCCGGCCGGGGGGAGCCGTCCATAAAGGCCTCCGTGTCCAGGAAATCCGCGTCCGTCAGACAGGAAAACAGCATCCGGGTAAAGAACATCAGGGACAGCGGCTCCGCGCCGCAGGGGGGAGGAGCGGGGGAGGGGAGGGCGATCTCTTCCGTCCAGGGGGAGCAGTCGGGCAGCATGCCCCGTTCCGCGCGCTTCATCCGTCCCAAAAAGGTTCCGGCATCCGGGGAGTCCCCCTGAGTGCCTCCGTCCGGGAGGCCGCCGTGGTGTCCCGCCGCCGCAAAGGCAGCCAGAGGCTGCCCCATACGCCAGCAGGCAAAGGCGCCGGCGGTGGCGTGATCCACCTTGGGGCCGCCGGCAAGGCGGCGCTGAAATTCCATGGAGTATTTTCCGAGGTCGTGGCTCAGGCCGGCCAGCCGACCCAGCTCCTCCGCGCCAAAGGGAGCGGCAAAGAGGGCGCAACGCTCCGCCGTCCCGTTGAGGTGCTCCGCCGCCGTCTGTTTCCGGCCGTCGCCGGCAATGTGGGCCAGATAGGTCATGGGAAAACTACCTCCGTTCTCAAATGTTTCTGAACGTAGAATACCGCCGGATAAGCCCGATAGACCGGACATTTTGCCGTAATGCCAACTATAACTATAGTTGATTTTGCGCAAAACCGCAAGTAGAGAGAAGAAAGAATTGTGCAGATAGCTATGGTCTGGGTGGCGCTTGTGTTATAGCGGGAATTGTGATAAAATAGCTCTGATTCTGTAGAAAAGGGGTGTGCCGTATGAGCGACACCGAACTTCAGTTCCGCACGTCCACCTTTGGCGGGTTTCAGAAGCAGGATGTGCTGAATTATATTGAGACGTCGAACCAGGAGCACCGGGAGAAGCTGGAGGCCGTCCGGCGGGAGCTGGCGGAAGCCGAGGCGGCCAAGGCGGCCCAGGCGGAGGAGACCGCCGCGGCCCAGGCCCAGACGGAGGCCAAGGAGAAGGAGCTCCAGGCCCTGCGGGAGGAGCTGGCCGCCGCCCACAAGGAGGCGGAGGAGCGCAAGCTGGAGATCTCCCTGCTGGAGGAAGAGCTGGAGAAGGCGAAGCAGCGGTTGGCCGATACCGAGGCCCAGCTGAAGGAGAGCGAGGAAAAGCTGGCCAAGGCGGGGCCCGCAGCGGCGGCCTATGAGAAGGTGAAGGACCGCACCGCCGGTATCGAGCTGGAGGCCCACTGCCGCGCCCAGGCGGTTCAGGCGGAGGCGGAGGAGCGCATCCGCAAGACACGGGCCGAGGTGGAGCAGTGGCTGAACCGGGTACAGGGGAATTACGGCCGCCTGCGCGCTGATATGGACGCGGCGGTTTCCAGGGCCTGTGGAGAGCTGGACCAGGTGCGGCAGACGCTGGAGCAGATCTCCGGGGAGCTGGCCCGCCAGGATGAGGGACTGGACAAGCTGACCAAGTCCTGCTGTGCCGAGCTGCCCCACCGTGCACCGGACCCACTCCCACTGGATGAGAAATAAGCAAGCCGGCTGACCGAAGCCGCAGCATTTGTGTGGCAGGCTGATGTTGGAAATGCAATCAAATGGGGTGAGGATACGGAAATAGCGGAAGTGAAGGAACGGCAGCCTGTATTGCTCCAGCAGCTTCTGAAAATTTGGGAGCAGTCCGTGAGGGCAACGCACCACTTTTTATCCAGCCGTGAAATAGAACAGATCAAGGAATACGTTCCCGGGGCGCTGAATTTGGTTCCAAGGCTTGTCATCGCCAGAGAGGAAAGCGGAGCTCCGGTCGGATTTATGGGAGTAGATGGCGGCCGCCTTGAAATGCTGTTTCTCGTTCCGGACAAACGGGGAAACGGCTTGGGAAGGCTGCTCGTTGAATATGGGATGAAGCATTGTGGGGTTAAGAGCGTGACGGTCAATGAACAGAACCCAGAGGCAAAGGGTTTTTATGAGCACATGGGATTCTGTGTATATAAAAGGACAGACTGCGATGAACAGGGAGCGCCGTATCCCCTTCTATACATGGAGATTTCTCAACGGTGATGATAGGGGCACCGGGACGGGTGGACACAGTTCAGCTTACAGAGAAGACAGATAAGGGAAGAGGCCTTGCGCGGCCGCGCAAGGGCTCTTTTTCAGGGACAAACGCAGAGAAGCAGGCGGACGACCCACTCAGGGGCCTCGGGGAGCTGGGCGTGGATCATCTGGAACAGGGCCTCGGTATTCCCACCATAGGCGCGGAGCTGGTCCAGGGTGAGGGCCAGCCCGCCGGAGGAGGATTGGGCGTCCTGGCCGATGGCAAGGGTGGAGCCGAGCGCGGCGCCTCCGGCGGCGTACTGCCCCACCGCCGCCCCGCCGACGGCGACAGACTGGCTGACGGCGCAGCCGCCCAGTGCCAGCCCCAGGCTGAACGCACCGCCGCCCAGGGCAAGCAGGAGACCGGCGGCCAGTCCGCCCGCGGCGGCGATCCCCACGGCCAGTCCGCCCAGGGTCAGCAGTCCGACACCCAGGCCGCCGATGGACAGCAGGCCGGCGGAAAAACCGCCAATGGCCAGAAAACCGGTGGCCACGTTGCCGATGGCAATAATTCCCTTGGCCCGGCAGAGCCCACGATCCCGCAGGTTGATATGCACCAGCGGCAGGCCGAGGAGGGTGCGGCGGCTGCGGAACTCATAGCTCCAGCCTGTATAGTAGTTTTGGATGACAGCCTGCTGAGGGGAAGGGGCTGCGGGCTTTTCGGGCTCGATTCCCCGTACCAGATAGTCCAAACTGACGGCAAAATAGTCGGCCAAGGCGGACAGGTTGTTGAGATCCGGGGTGGCGGCCCCCGCCTCCCACTTCTGTACCGCCTGCCGGGAGACCCCTACGGTGTGGGCCAGCTCCTCCTGGGAAATGCCCCGCCCTTTGCGGAGCTGGTAGAGCCGTTCACGAAATTCCATGGTGATGAACCTCCTTTTTTCTTGGGCTCATCTTAGCAGAACGGCCCGGATAGACGCAACCAACCGGAGCATCCAATTTGACAACCAGCAGTAGCACCCCTTGGGGCGCAAGGGCTTCAAACCCGGCCAATGTCGGTGCGGAAGTGCATGTCCTGGAAGTGGATGTGCCCCGCGGCGGCGTAGGCGCTGTCGATCGCGGCGTTCAGATCCGGCCCGGTGGCGGTGACGCCCAGCACCCGGCCGCCGTTGGTGAACACCGTGCCGTCGTCTCCCAGTTTGGTACCCGCATGGAAAACCACGGCCTGCTGTCCGGCATCCTCCAGGCCGGTGATGGGCAGACCCTTGGCGTAGGAGCCGGGGTAGCCGCCGGAGGCCAGCACAAGGCAGCAGGCCGCCCCGTCCTTCCACCGGATGTTCAGATGGTCCAAAGTGCCGTTACGGCAGGCCAGGAAGATGTCCAGCAGATCGGTCTCCAGCAGGGAGAGCACCGCCTGGCATTCGGGATCGCCGAAGCGGGCATTGTACTCCACCACCTTGGGGCCGTCGGGGGTGAGCATCAGGCCAAAGTAGAGCACTCCCTGGAAGGGGCGGCCCTCCGCCTTGAGGGCGGCCACCGTGGGCAGGAAGATCTCCTCCATACAGCGGCGGGCCACCTCAGGCGTGTAGTTGGGAGAGGGGGAGATGGCGCCCATGCCGCCGGTGTTGGGGCCCTGGTTGCCGTCAAAGGCCCGCTTGTGATCCTGGGAGGAGGGCATGGGAACCAGATGCTCCCCGTCGCAGAAGGCCAGCACGGTGACCTCCGGGCCGGTCATACACTCCTCGATGACTACCCTGGCGCCGGCCTGGCCGAACTTGCGGCCGTCCATCATGGAACGGGCGGCCTCCTGGGCTTCGGCTACCGTCTGGGCCACGATAACGCCCTTGCCCAGGGCCAGGCCGTCAGCCTTCACCACGATGGGCGCGCCCTCGGCCTCAATGTAGGCCAGAGCAGGGGCGAGCTCTGTAAAGGTTTGATACTTTGCGGTTGGAATGTGGTACTTGGCCATCAGATTCTTGGAAAAGATTTTGCTGGCCTCGATGATGGCGGCGTCCGCCCGGGGGCCGAAGGCGGGAATGCCCGCATCCTCCAGGGCATCCACCATGCCCAGGGCGAGGGGATCGTCCGGCGCCACCACCACAAAATCAATGGAATGGGTCTGGGCCCAGGCGACCACTCCATCCACGTCGGTGGCGGAGAGGGGGACGCACTGGGCCAGGGCGGCGATACCGCCGTTGCCGGGGGCGCAGTAAAGTTGTTCCACTTGCTCACTTTTAGACAGTGCCCAGGCGATGGCGTGCTCCCGCCCGCCGCCGCCGACAATCAAAACATTCATTGCTTACACCTCAATTCAGCGCCAGCCCCAGGGCCCATAGGCCCAGCAGGTGCGCGGGATAGAACACATAAAAGAACCACTTGCTCTGCACACCCAATTGCCCACGGTACCAGGCCAACAGAAGGAGGGATGCCTCGGCGCACAATGCGTAGAGAGCAAACACAGGGAGGGCATGGAGCAGATAGCCCGCCATCCAGTCCGGCCGGAACAGTGGGAGGGAGAGCAGCCCTATCAGGGGCTGGTAGAGCAGATAGAGGAGAGCCAGACCGGCTCCCAGACAGAGCAGCTTTCGGCGGCGATTATCACCGCAGAGGTAAAGGGCGAAGATCAGGAGCACGGCGGGGAAGCCGTAGTCCACGTTGAGCAGGAGTGCCAGCGCACAGGCCGCGAACAGGGGAATGGCCGACACGGCTGGGCCGTGCTCTGCTTTGGACAGACGCTCATAGCCATAGATGGCTCCGGCGCTGAGGAAGAAGGTGAGGAGCACACTTCCGCCCCAGACGCCGGTGGCCAGGGTGAAGGGCGCCTGGGAGAGAAGGGCACACGCTCCCAGCCGGATGAGATAGCGGTGGAAGAAGCGGGTGCGGCGGCAGCCCTCGGCCACGAAGTAGGCGAAAATGGGAAAGGCCAGCCGCCCGATGAGCCGGGGCAGCCCATCCGCCCAGGTGGGCAGGCCCAGCTCGGTCAGCATGGTGGGGAAGACCATCCCGATATGATCCACCAGCATAAACAGCGCGGCCAGATATTTGAGAGCGGCGGCGCTCAGACCGTAGCGGTGTGCCTCCATTAGTGGTGGAACAGCCGCATACCGGTAAAGGCCATGACGATGCCGTACTTGTTGCAGGTGGCGATGACATGGTCGTCCCGGATGGAGCCGCCGGGCTGGACGATGTACTGTACGCCGCTCTTGCGGGCACGCTCCACATTGTCGCCGAAGGGGAAGAAGGCGTCGGAGCCCACGGTCACGCCCGACTGGCGGGCGATCCACTCCTTTTTCTCCTCCGCCGTGAGCACCTCGGGCCGGATTTTAAAGGTGTTCTGCCACACGCCGTCGGCCAGCACGTCCTCGTACTCGTCGGAGAGGTAGACGTCGATGGCGTTGTCCCGGTCGGGGCGGCGGATGCCGCCCACGAAGGAGAGGCCCAGCACCTTGGGATGCTGCCGCAGGAGCCAGTTGTCCGCTTTGTTCCCCGCCAGACGGGTACAGTGGATGCGGCTCTGCTGGCCCGCGCCCACGCCGATGGCCTGGCCGTCCTTCACATAGCAGACGGAGTTGGACTGGGTGTACTTCAGGGTGATGAGGGCGATGAGCATGTCCCGCTTGGCGGACTCGGGCAGCTCCTTGTTGTCAGTGACGATGTTGTCCAGCAGGGCCTCGCTGATGGCGAAGCTGTTGCGGCCCTGCTCGAAGGTGATACCGAAGACGTCCTTGTGCTCCACGGCCTTGGGGGCATAGTCCGGGTCGATCTGCACCACATTATAGCCGCCCTTGCGCTTGGTTTTGAGGATGGCCAGGGCCTCGTCGGTGTAGCCAGGGGCGATCACGCCGTCGGATACCTCCAGGGCCAGGTAGCGGGCGGTGTCGGCGTCGCACACATCGGAGAGGGCGGCCCAGTCGCCGTAGGAGCACAGCCGGTCGGCACCCCGGGCGCGGACATAGGCGCAGGCGATGGGGGAGAGCTCCATATCCTCGGCAAAGTAGATTTTCCGCTCCACGTCGGTGAGGGGGGTACCCACGGCGGCGCCAGCGGGGGAGACGTGCTTGAAGGATGCGGCGGCGGGCAGGCCGGTGGCCTCCTTCAGCTCCTTCACCAACTGCCAGGAGTTGAAGGCGTCCAGAAAGTTGATGTAGCCCGGCTTTCCGTTGAGCACCTGGATAGGCAGCTCGCCCTCCTCCATAAAGATGCGGGCCGGCTTCTGGTTGGGGTTGCAGCCGTATTTCAGTTCCAGTTCTGTCATTGCGATAAACCTCCGTCAAGTGAGCGGCGGCCGCGGGCCGCCCTCGGACTGTGTGTATCTGAGGCGGCCTGCGGCCGTCCGTCAGGCTGATGCATGCTTGTTTTTGATCACAGTCTCCCAATCTCCGGTTTTCCGGTCGATGTAGCGCACAAAGAGAGAGACCTTGTTCTCCGCGTTGAGGCTGTCCCACAACAGGTCGGCAAGCTCCGCGGGGGTGCCGCAGGGGATTTCCACCTGCTCCGGTTCCCCCACAAAGGAGGGCAGGGGGGTGCCGTCGCCCATGTAGGTGTGGATGAAATGGCCCTGCCCGGCACGGGGGGCCTCATAGGCGAAGAAATACCGGCGGCAGGAGGCGGGAGCGCCGTCCGCGCTCTTGAGGATGGACAGGGTGTAGTCGCCGTTCTTTTTCACCAGCCCGGAGATACGGGGGGTGTAGTTGGGGGCGTCGGGCTCAAAGGTCCGAGTGTGGAGGGCCTGGGCAAAGGTCTTGCCCGCAGCCAGCCCCTCGCGGATGGTGTCGGTCTGGTCGCCGTTGGTGACAATGGTGGAGGTGCCGAACACCCGCACGGGGGCGTAGATGATGAGGGAGGGGTCGGTCATTTTGGAGGGGTCAAAGGCCTGGGTGCGGATACCGTCGGGGGTCTCGACGAAGACCCGGTTGCGGGAGTTCTCGCTGCGTCCCATGATAAAATAGGCAATGACGGACTTCTCCCCATCGGGGGAGCTGCCCAGCACGATGCCGCGTCCGGGATAGGGGTTGCCGCGCAGCAGCGTGGTAAGATCCAGGTTTTTCATGATAATCTCCATTCTACGATATCATACTGTTATTGCCTTGTTGAATGTAACATTTGTGAGGAATTCTTGAAATAAGTGTACAGACAGGGGGATGTATTATTTCGACAACCCCTTGAGAAAGAAATGCACACACACCAGTTGCAGCAATATGTTCTCACAAAATAGTTTCATCGAACATAACTGCACCCGCTAGGTCACTATTGCTATTTAATATTTCTGGGTCTGCAATCGACACCGGAGCATCACGCTTCACGATTTCTTCTCCTGTAAAATTAAAATGTAACCCGCGGCTAGGAGTCATTTCGTTTGTATTCACCATTACTTCCATATCTTGATACGTGAATCTTAACCAACCTGCTGCAAGTGTATCTTCCCCGAAATACTCATAATCGTCCACACCGATCAAGGAGAAAAAATCTTCAAAGGACATGTCATCTTCCATGTCTGGGAAAAGTATGTTTGCGGTGGTGACAAAGCCCGCACATTTCAGCTGTTCCTCACATTCGCTCATGGCCTTTTCAGAATCGCCGCTCTGCGTTCCGAAAAAGTAATAAGCATATTCCGCCTCCGGCTCCCCAAAGCATATAGCGGCACAATCTGGGGATGAATCTAAGCTTTCAATTATTTCGCCTTCTGGATGCTCATTTTTTAATTCGATGAGTGTTTTCCCGATGTCATTCAAAAATTCAGGCGTTTGACCGCTGGGGGCTGCGGGCGCGCAGGCAGAAAATACGAATGCTGCAAGCAAAGATAGGATTACAATGACTGCGGTTCGTTTCATATGAAGACATCTCCTACCTGGACTACTCATGAGAGCTTTGGCTAGGAGGTACCAGCCAGCGGATCAGGGAAATACACGCCAGAACAACAGGAACCAGCAGAACGACCAAGCCAAGCAGCAACAGAGCAAGACCGTAGTCTCCGCCAAGCCAGATCCCGCCTAGGAACAGAAAACCGCCGCTGAGGACAAATGCCAGAAGACGCAGATCGCTCATGTCTCCATACCTCCTATGAAATTATAAAATATGGACGATCCTTCCCTCCACCCGGAGCCGCCCCTCACAGAACAGGGAGACGGCTTGGGGGAGGATATGCCACTCTGCCTGCTCCATCACCCGGCGCTGGAGTACCTCGGGGGTGTCCCCCTCCAGGATCTCCACCGCCTTCTGAAGGACGATGGGGCCGCCGTCGGGCTCTTCATTGACGAAGTGGACGGTAGCGCCGGTGAGCTTCACGCCGTAGGCCAGGGCGGCCTCGTGGACGTGGAGGCCGTAGTAGCCAGCGCCGCAGAAGGAGGGGATCAGGGCGGGGTGGACGTTGAGGATGGCGTTGGGGAAGGCGGCCACCATCTCCCCGGTAAGGATGTGCAGGAAGCCGGCCAGTACCACCAGCCCGATATTCAGCTCACGGAGCTTGTCCACCAGGGCTATGGTCATCTCCCGGTTGGATGCGAAGTCTTTCCGGGCCACCACATAGCCGGGGATGCCGGCCCGGGCGGCCCGCTCCAGGGCGTAGGCGTCGGGCCGGGAGGAGAGCACGGCGGCGATGCGGCCGTTTTTCAGCTCACCCCGGCTCTGGGCGTCGATCAGTGCCTGGAGGTTGGTGCCCCCGCCGGAAACCAAGACGGCAATTCGTACCATGCGCCCTGCCCTCAGACCAGCTCCACGCCGGCGTCGCCCTTGATCACGTCGCCGATGACGTAGGACTGCTCGCCCGCCCGGGCCAGCACGTCCAGCGCGTGGCCGACCTGATCCTTGGGGATGGCGATGACCAGGCCGATGCCCATGTTGAAGGTGTTATACATGTCCCGCACGGGGATGTCACCCGACTTCTGAATGAGCTCGAAGATGGCGGGCACGGGGTAGGAGGCGGTGCGGATGCGGGCGGTGAGGCCCTCCTTCATCATGCGGGGCACATTCTCATACAGGCCGCCGCCGGTGATGTGGCTGATGGCCTTGACAGTTACGCCGTGCTGGCGCAGGCATTGGATGGACTTTACATAGATGTGGGTGGGGCGCAGCAGCTCCTCGCCGATGGTGCGGCCCAGCTCGGAGACATAGATATCCAGAGCCTTGGGGTTGTCCAGCAGCACCTTGCGCACCAGGGAGAAGCCGTTGGAGTGGACGCCGTTGGAGCACAGGCCGATGAGCAGATCCCCTTCGCAGAGGGTGGAGCCGTCGATCATGTCGGACTCGTCCACCAGACCCACGGAGAAGCCGGCCAGATCGTACTCGTCCTCGGGATAGAAGCCGGGCATCTCGGCGGTCTCCCCGCCGATGAGGGCGCAGCCGGCCTGACGGCAGCCCTCGGTGACGCCGGAGACAATGGCCTCGATGCGGCTGGGCACATTCTTTCCCACGGCCACGTAGTCCAGGAAAAACAGGGGAGAAGCCCCGGAGCAGATGATGTCGTTGACACACATGGCCACGCAGTCAATGCCAACGGTGTCGTGCTTATCCATGAGAAAGGCGATTTTCAGCTTGGTGCCCACGCCGTCGGTACCGGAGACCAGGACGGGCTTCTTCATGCCCGCCACATTGGGGGCGAACAGGCCGCCGAAGCCGCCCAGAGAGCCCATGACACCGGGAATGTAGGTGGACTCCACCAGGGGCTTGATGCGGTTGACCGCCTCGTAGCCGGCGGTAACGTCCACGCCGGCGGCGGCGTAGGATTCGGAATGGGAGTTCTTCATGTCAAAACCTCCATTTAAAATGAGGAAATGGGGCACTGGGATAGAGGAAAAAGCCTTGCAGAGTTTTACCCGCTTTGCGGGTAAAAGAATTGCAAAAGAGGTCCGCAGGTGAATTCAGTTCGCCGCGGGACGCCGCTGCTTGCTCCGCCATCGGCGGGCAACCACCTGCGCCGTGCGCGGGTGAGGGGGTGTATCCAGGGGGCACAGCGTCCCCTCCTGGAGGTTTTTTTACTCCTTCCCCGTCCAGCAGTAAGTGCAGATCTTGTCCCGGTCGATGCCGATGGCCTCCAGCAGGCCGTCCAGGGACTGGTAGCCCAGAGAGTCGAAGCCCAGCTTCTCGCAGATGGCGCGGAGCATGCATCTGCCGCGCTCCGTGGAGGCGTCGGCGTATTCCTCGATATGCTGCTGCCCCTCGTCCCCCTCCAGCTCCTGGATGGTTCGCCGGGCCAGCAGTTCCATGTCGGAGTTGCTGCGGGAGAAATTCAGGTACTTGCAGCCGTACATGACGGGCGGACAGGCCGAGCGCATGTGGACCTCCTCAGCGCCGGACTCGTAGAGGAATTCCACGGTCTCCCGGAGCTGGGTGCCCCGGACGATGGAGTCGTCCACAAAGAGCAGCTTCTTGCCCTCAATGAGCTCGGGCACGGGAATCTGCTTCATCTTGGCCACCTGGTTGCGGGCCTCCTGGCTGGTGGGCATGAAGGAGCGGGGCCAGGTAGGGGTGTATTTGACGAAGGGGCGGGCAAAGGGCTTGCCGCTGCGGTTGGCAAAGCCGATGGCATGGGGCACGCCTGAGTCGGGCACGCCGGCCACATAGTCCACCTTGGGCAGTTGGCCCCGGTGCACCTCGTCCCGGGCCATGATCTCCCCGTTGCGGTAGCGCATGACCTCCACATTCATCCCCTCGTAGTTGGAGTTGGGGTAACCGTAGTAGGTCCAAAGGAAGGCGCAGATCTTCATCTGCTCTCCGGCGGGGGAGAGGGTCTTCCAGCCGCCGGCCGTGACCCGTACGATCTCCCGGGGGCCCAGCTCGTAGGCGTCATGGTAGCCCAGCTTATGGTAGGCGAAGGACTCGAAGGAGACGCAGCAGCCGTTTTCGCCCTGGCCGATGAGCACGGGCAGGCGGCCCAGCTTGTCACGGGCGGCGAGGATGCCGTCGGCGTCCAGAATGAGAATGGTGGCTGAACCGTCGATCTCGTCCTGGGCGTAGCGGATGCCGGAGATCAGATCGTCCTTCTGGTTGATAAGGGCGGCCACCAGCTCGGTGGCGTTGACTTTACCCGAGCTCATGGCCATGAACTGGTGGCCGTGGTCGGAGAAATAACGCTCCACCAGCGCGTCGGCATTGTTGATGATGCCCACGGTGGTGATGGCGTACAGGCCCAGGTGGGAGCGCACCAGCAGGGGCTGGGGATCGGTGTCGCTGATACAGCCGATGCCGGAGCAGCCGTGAAATTCCGCCAGATCCTTGTCGAACTTGGTGCGGAAGGGGGTGTTTTCAATGTTGTGGATCTGCCGCTGAAAGCCATCCTTCCGGTCGTAGACCGCCATGCCGCCCCGCTTGGTGCCCAGGTGGGAGTGGTAGTCGGTACCGAAGAACACGTCCAGCACGCAGTCCTGCTTGGTAATCGCGCCGAAGAAACCGCCCATGGATTACTGATCCCCCATCAGGCGGCGCATGACCTCCTCGTAGGCCTCCTCGGCCCCGCCCATGTCCCGGCGGAAACGGTCCTTGTCCAGCTTCTCGTGGGTCTGTTCGTCCCACAGGCGGCAGGTGTCGGGGGAGATCTCGTCGGCCAGCACAATGGTGCCGTCGGCTGTCTTGCCGAACTCCAGCTTGAAGTCCACCAGATCAATGCCGATCTCCTTCATGAAGCCCCGCAGCAGGTCGTTGACCGCAAAGGCGTACTTCTTGATCAGGTCGATCTCCTCCTGGGTGGCCAGCTTGAGGGCCAGGGCGTGATAGCTGTTCATGAGGGGATCGCCCAGGTCGTCATTCTTGTAGGAGAACTCGATGGTGGGCGCGTCGAACACGATGCCCTCCTCCACGCCGAAGCGCTTGGCGAAGGAGCCGGCGGAGATGTTGCGGATGATGACCTCCAGGGGGACGATGGACACCTTTTTCACGGCGGTCTCCCGGTCGCTGAGCTCCTCCACATAGTGGGTAGGCACGCCCTTCTCCTCCAGGCGGCGCATCAGGTTGTTGGTCATGCGGTTGTTGATGGCCCCCTTGCCGGTGATGGTGCCCTTCTTCAGGCCGTTGAAGGCGGTGGCGTCGTCCTTGTAGGACACGATCACAACATTGGGGTCGCTGGTGGCGAAGACCTTCTTGGCCTTGCCCTCGTAGAGCTGCTCCAGTTTCTCGTAAGACATATTAAAACTCCTCCATTTGGATTTTATGATCCTTTGCTTCCACCTCGGCGGCCATGCCGGCCTTGAACTGCACCAGCCGGTCGCTCAGGGCCTCGTCGGAAAGGGCCAGCATCTGGGCGGCCAGAATGGCGGCGTTGTCCGCGCCGTCCACCGCCACGCAGGCCACGGGAATTCCCTTGGGCATCTGTACCATGGACAGAAGGGAGTCCAGCCCGCCCATCATAGAGGTCTTGATGGGCACGCCGATGACGGGCAGGGTGGTATAGGCGGCCAGCACACCGGCCAGATGGGCGGCTTTGCCCGCTGCGGCGATAATCGCACCGAAGCCGTTCTCCCTTGCCTGAGAGGCGAAGCGCTCGGCGGCGGCGGGGGTACGGTGGGCGGAGATGATGTGGACCTCTGTGGGGATGCCAAAGGACTTGAGCCGCTGGATGCAGGGGCGCATGGTGTCCAGATCTGAGTCGGAACCCATAATGACGGCAACTTTTTTGCTCATAAAACCCTCCTGTAGCGCCAAATAAATTTTTAGGCAACGATAAAATAAATCAGGGTATCTGCTTACACAGATACCCTGCACTTAATTACCGCCGAAAATTGGACAGGCGGGAACCATTGATGATCCAAACCCCAGAGCGCAGTTCGTGCACCGGCGTCATGGCTCTACCTCCCTGTCCCAGAATGAGTATAATATATCGAATTCCCGGGGGCTTTGCAAGGGAGGGGGCGGAAATTCGTATGCTTATACAAGTTTCGCCGGAAAAACAGAAGACACAATTGTAAAGTGTGTGTCAAGCCTGGCGGAGCAGCGTGCCGTCGGTGCCCACAATGACCGTATGGAGGGAGAGCGGTTTACCGCTGGCGGACACGGCCCGCTCGGCGGCCCGCTGGATGCCCCCACAGCAGGGGACCGCCATCCGTACAACGGTGACGCTGCGGATGTCGTTTTGAGCCAGAATAGCGGTGAGCTTTTCACTATAGTCCCCTTCGTCCAGCTTGGGGCAGCCGATAAGGGTCACCCGGCCCCGGATAAAGTCCCGGTGAAAGGCGCCGTAGGCGTAGGCGGTGCAGTCGGCAGCAATGAGAAGATCACAGCCATCAAAGTAGGGCGCGTTGACCGGAGCGAGCTTGATCTGAACCGGCCACTGGCGCAGTTCACTGGGGATATCTCCAGCGGTGGGGGCGGCTTCCGGCCGGCGGATGGCCCGGCTCTGGCTGCCGGGACAGCCGCAGGGCAGGGGCGTGTCCGCGGCCCTGGCCGCCGTGGCGGCCAAGACCGCCGCATGGTCGTAGGCGGGGGCCTCACGCTCCTCAAAGGTGATGGCCCCGGTGGGGCAGGCGGGCAGGCAGTCCCCCAGCCCGTCGCAGTAGTCCTCCCGGGTGAGACGGGCCTTGCCGTTGACCATCTCAATGGCGCCCTCGTGGCAGGCGGCGGCGCACAGGCCGCAGCCGTTGCACCTGGATTCCTCGATATGAATGATTCTGCGTTTCATGGGAAAACGCCTCCTTCGTCGGTTTCTGGGCCTATTCTAACAAAGGGACGGGCCGTTGTATGTTGCAGGTGCAATAAAAAAGAAAAAACGTGCGCTGTCACCGACAGCCCACGTTGGATGGAACACAATCAATCGCGCAGATACTGCTTCACCAGCTCCTGTAGCAGCTCGTCCCGGTCCAGCTTGCGGATCAGGGCGCGGGCGTTGTTGTAGTTGGTGATATAGGTGGGGTCCTCCGAGAGGATGTACCCCACGATCTGGTTGATGGGATTGTAACCCTTTTCCTGCAAGGACTGGTAGACGGAAGAGAGGATCTTCTTGATCTCTGGGTCCTTGTCGTTTTGGATGCTGAATTTGCGGGTGTAGTCCATCTCCATATCGGTACACCTCCCCGTGTATCATTCTGTTCCCCATTGTAGCGGAAAAAGGACGCGCTGTAAAGGGGATGACTTAAAATTTATGATTCTTTAAGATTTCGACCGGACGCGGAAGGGGCTCACCGCAAAACAGCACCCAGCTCCTGCTCCAGCAGCTCCAAAACTGCCTTCACGTCGGCATCAGCCTCCTCGCTGGTGAGGGAGCGGTCGTCGGCGCGGAGGGTGAGGTTGAAGGCGACGCTCTTCTTGCCCTCATCCACGCCCTTGCCCCGGTAGATGTCAAACAGGGCAACCTCCTTGAGCAGGCCCTTGGCTCCCCGCCGGATGCAGTCCTCCAGAGCGCCCACGGTGACTTTCTCCCCGCACACCACGGCGATATCCCGGGTGACGGCGGGGAACCTGGGCAGGGGGACGTACTCAGGATCGGGGCCCTTGGCGTTCAGAAGCTCGTCAAAGGAGAGCTCGGCGCAGTAGAGCTCGGCGTCCACGCCATAGTTCTGGGCCGCCAGGGGGTGGATCTGGCCGAAGATGCCGATGCAGTCGCTGCCACTCCACACGGTGGCGCAGCGGCCGGGGTGGTAGGAGGCGTCGGAGGGCGCGCCGGTGGGACCCTCAAAATGGATATCTGTGGCCCGGATGTCCTTGAGAATGGCCTCGACGGCCCCCTTCATGGCGTAGAAGTCCATGTCCCCGCCGTAGGCGCCCAGGGTGAGCACCTTGGACTCGTTGGCCAGGCCGTCCTCCCCGCCGGGCAGATAGACCCGGGCCAGCTCATAGAGCCTGGCGGACTTGTTGCGGTAGTTGTAGTTGCGGGTCAGGATATCCAGCATGGAGGGTAGGGTGGTGGTGCGCATGATGGAGGTGTCCTCCCCCAGAGGGTTGAGGATCTGGAAGCTCTTGCGGGCGGAGTAGTCGCGGGGCCAGCGGATCTTGTCGTAGCAGGCGGGGGAGATGAAGGAGTAGGTGATGATCTCGTCATACCCGAAGGCGCGGCAGAGCGCGCCCAGCCGGTTTTCCAGCTTCTGCTCGGCGGAGTAGCCGCCCAGGGTGGTCTGGCCCCGCATAAGGGTGACGGGGATGTTGTTGTACCCGTAGAACCGGGCCACCTCCTCGGCCAGATCGGCGATGCCCTCCACGTCGGCGCGCCAGGAGGGGATGACCACGTTGGCGGGGCCGTCGGGGAAGTCATGCTGCTCGGTGTGGATCTCCACCCGCTCCAGATATTTGTACTGCTCCGCGGCGGGGATGTCGGTGCCCAGCAGGGCGTTCACCCGCTCCGGATCCATGCAGATGGTGCGGGGCTGGGGCACATAGTTGAGGATGTCGATGACGCCGTCCACCACCTCGCCGGCCCCCAGCAGCTCCACCAGCTCGCAGGCCCGCTGGACGGCGGGAAGGGTGTTCATGGGATCCAGGCCCTTTTCGAACTTGGCGCTGGCCTCGGTGCGCATGCCCAGGGCCAGGGCGCCCTTGCGGATGCAGGTGCCGTCGAAGCAGGCGGACTCGAACACCACGTCGGCGGTGTCGGAGACGATCTCGCTGTTCTCGCCGCCCATGATGCCCGCAAGGCCCACGGCCCGGGTCTCGTCGGCGATGACCAGGTGGTTGGCGTTGAGCTTGCGCACCTGGCCGTCCAGGGTGGTCAGCTCCTCGCCCTCCTCCGCCCGGCGGACGATGATCCTGCCGCCCTTCACATAGCGGTAGTCGAAGGCGTGCATGGGCTGGCCGTACTCCAGCATGACGTAGTTGGTGATATCCACGATGTTGTTGATGGGGCGCACGCCCATGGAGCGCAGCCGCTCCCGCATCCACTTGGGGGAGGGGGCGATCTTCACGTTGCGCACCATCCGGGCGGTGTACCGGGGCACCAGGTCGGCCGCCGGGGTCTCCACGTCCAGCAGCTCGGTGAGCACGCCGGGGCCGCCGCCCTTCACCACCGGCTCGTGGAGGGTGAGAGGGGCGTCGTAGGTGGCGGCCACCTCCCGGGCCAGGCCGATGACGGACAGGCAGTCGGGCCGGTTGGGGGTGATCTCAAACTCCACTACGTGGTCGTCGGCGTTGATGACGGGCTTGAGATCGTCGCCGGGCTTGCAGTCCTCGCGGAGGATGAAGATGCCGTCTGGGATGCAGTGGGGGAATTCCGCCTGCTGGGCGTGAAGGTCGTCCAGGGTACAGTAGCTGCCGGTCTTGGTGTTGTAGGCCACAAGGTCGCCTGCGTGCAGGTTGGGGCAGGCGGTGTCCGGGCAGACCGTGCCGGTTCCGATGTCCGCGCAGGTGTGGAAGGAGCCGTCCGGCTGGGTCTCACACTCCAGCACCTTGGCGCACACCACGGGGCCGTAGATCTTGTCGCCGGGCTGAATGTCGGCGGAGATGGAGGGCTTGTCCTTGTCCAGGGGCTTGTAGTCCCCCAGAATGGCGGCGGGGGTGATGGCGGCATAGGGGAAGTCCCGCTCGTCCAGGCCCAGCTCGGCCAGACCGCACAGCATGCCGTCGGACAGCACGCCGCGCAGCTTGCCCTTCTCGATCTTCTTGCCGCCGGGCAGGGTGGACTTGTGCAGGGCTACGGGTACCAGATCGCCCACATGGACGTTCCAGGCACCGGTGACGATCTGCACCGGCTGCTCCCGGCCGGCGTCCACCTGGCAGATCCACATGTGGTCGGAATCGGGGTGACGCTCCATAGACAGCACCTTGCCCACCACCACGTTGGAGATCTCCTCTCCCAGATCGTGGGTCAGCTCCACCTTGGAGCCGGACAGGGTCATAGCCTCGGCGAACTCCTTGTCGGAGGCGTCCACATGGACGAATTCCTCCAGCCATTTGCGAGATAAGTTCATATATGAAAACTCCCTTGTTATTCTTGTTTTACCTCGGACGGATTCCGGGTGTAGGGGCGGATATTATCCGCCCGCCAGGCTCAAATTTGGAAACGGGCGGGCGGCTGATAGCCGCCCCTACGGTTCTGAGACTGCGCCTCAGAACTGCTCCAGGAACCGGACGTCGTTTTCAAAAATCAGCCGCAGATCGGCGATTTTGAAGCGACGCATGGCGGTGCGCTCCAGGCCGATGCCGAAGGCCCAGCCGGAGTAGACGCTGGGATCGATGCCCGCCATCTCCAGCACCCGGGGGTGGATCATGCCCGCGCCCAGCAGCTCGATCCAGCCCTCACCCTTGCAGGTGGGGCAGCCCACACCGCCGCACTTGTGGCACTGCACGTCCATCTCGCAGGACGGCTCGGTAAAGGGGAAGTGGTGGGGGCGGAAGCGGGTCTTGGTGCCCTTGCCGTAGAGCTGTTCCACCACAGTGTTGAGGGTGCCCTTCAGATCGGCCATGGTGACGCCCTTGTCGATGACCATGCCCTCCACCTGGTGGAACATGGGGGAGTGGGTGGCGTCCACCTCGTCCTTGCGGTAGACCCGGCCGGGGGCGATGATGCGGATGGGCAGGGGCATGGAGTCCATGGCCCGCACCTGCATGGGGGAGGTCTGGCTGCGGAGCATCACCCGGCTGTCCTCGTCAAAATAGAAGGTGTCCGACCAGTCGCGGCTGGGGTGCCCCTCGCCGGCGTTGAGCCGGTCGAAGTTCAGCTCGGCCAGCTCCACCTCGGGGCCGTCCAGCACGGTGAAGCCCATGCCGATGAAGATGTCCTTGAGCTCATCCAGGGCGATATACATGGGGTGCTGGTGGCCCATCGTCACGGGCTTGCCGGGGACAGTGACATCCAGCGCCTCGGCCTCCAGCCGGGCCTCCAGCGCCTTGGCCTCCAGCTCCCTGCCCTTGGCCTCCAGCTCGGCCTCCAGAGCGGCGCGCACTTCGTTGGCCAGCTGGCCCATGGCGGGCCGCTCCTCGGCGGAGAGCTTGCCCATCTGCTTGAGTACGGCAGTGAGCTCGCCCTTCTTGCCCAGGTACTTGACCCGCAGGGCGTCCAGTTCTGCGGAAGATCCGGCCTGCGCAAACGCGGCCAGAGCCTCCGAGCGGATGGTTGCTAACTGTTCTTTCATATGGAAAACTCCTTCTTGATGAATGGTAGTGGATACGATTAGGCTTCCGCATGGTAGGCGAAGGGCAGCAGATCCTTTGCCGGAACCTTTTGTG
This sequence comes from Clostridium sp. ATCC BAA-442, assembly GCF_964239415.1. Lineage (NCBI taxonomy): Bacteria > Bacillati > Bacillota > Clostridia > Eubacteriales > Clostridiaceae > Clostridium > Clostridium sp. ATCC BAA-442. Next base: position 55,627 of record NZ_CAXSQB010000022.1, read on the forward strand.
CAACCCCGTTCACGGGGAGGATTACTTCACACTCCGGCGCGTAGTCCGCCAGGAGCTGCCGACAGTTGCCGCACGGGGGCAGCAGTTCCGAGCCGTCTTTGCCGCGGACGGCGGCGATTGCTTCCAAAACCCGCTCGCCATTGGTGATGGCGGAGCCGATGGCCACCTGTTCTGCGCATGCGCCGTGAATGGAGTACACATTCACGCCGGTATAAACTGCGCCGCTGCCGCACCGCACGGCCGCGCCTACGGTGTGATGGAAGTTTTCGCCGTCATAGTTCCGGCGAATCGCCGCACCGGCGGCCTCAATCAAGGCGCGGTCTCGCTCTTCCAACGACTTCATTGTCCAGCTCCTCTTTCCGGTTTGGGCAATAAAAAAGCCCTTCCTCCCAACTAATTGGGACGAAAGGCAAACCTTCCGCGGTACCACCCGCAATTCCCGCGCCGGCGGCGCAGGCACTTTGGCCCCGGTAACGTGGGGCAAAACCGTCCCTGTCTCCAGGGCCGCTCCAGGACGAACCGAACAGGCCAGCCCCACATCCGCTTTCAGCCGGTGACGGACGCTCTCTGCCGGGCCGGGGGCTGCTCTTTTTCCCTTCATCGCATGTGCCCTTATTTATATCACAAAATCGAGAAAAGCGCAAGAAGGAAATTGACGAGTCCTGCCGCACGGCATATAATGAGACCGACTTAGAGAGAAATGGGAGCGTGGAACACATGAGAATCGCAACGGCGGAGCAGATGCGAACATTGGACCGGAGGGCCATAGAGGAGCGGGGCGTCCCCTCGCTGGAGCTGATGGAGCGGGCGGCAAATGCGCTGGCGGAGGCCGCCATCGACACGGCGGCCAACGCGCCGGGGCGGGCGGTTTGTTTCTGCGGGCCGGGCAACAATGGCGGCGACGGCGTGGCCTGCGCCCGCCTGCTGCTGGAGGCGGGCTTCGAGGTGCGCTGCATCCTGGTGGGGCAGCGGGAGAAGCTGACCTGCGACACCAGGGCCATGGAGGCCCGGCTGGCGGCGGCCGGCGGGGTACTGGAGCCCTTTACCCCGGACGACCCGGACTTCGCGGCCTGGTGCCTGAAGGCGGACGTGATGGTGGACGCCATCTTCGGTATCGGCCTGAACACCGAGGTGCGGGGGGACACCCTCACCGCCGTTCACATGATGAACACCTGTGACATCCCGGTGGTGTCCGCCGACATCCCCAGTGGGGTAGAGGCCGACACCGGCCGGGTGCTGGGGGAGGCGGTGCACGCGGCGCGGACGGTCACATTCACGCTTCCCAAGGCGGGCCATTATGTGGGCAAAGGCGGCCTGTGCACCGGCGTGCTGACCGTGGCGGACATCGGCATACCCCGGGACTTGGTGGACGGGGAGGACTATCCGGTACAGACGGTGGAGGGGGCGGATGTCCGTCTGCCCGTCCGGCCCCGGGACGCCCACAAGGGGGACTTTGGAAAGGTCTATCTCCTGGGCGGCAGCGTGGGCTATACCGGCGCGCCGGTGTTCGCGGCTCAGGCAGCGGTGCGCTCCGGCGCGGGCCTGGTGACGGTGGGAGTGCCGGCCCCGGTGTGGCCCATCGCGGCGGCCAAGCTGGATGAGGCCATGCCCCACCCCCTGCCTGCGGGCAAGGAGGGGCAGCTCTCCCTGGAGGCGGGGGAAGCCGCAATGACCCGGCTGGCCGGCTGCGGCGTCTGCCTGATCGGCCCCGGCCTGGGCCGCGGAAACGGCGTGGCCGCAGTGGTGCGCCACCTGCTCGGGGAAATCCACCTGCCCGTGGTGCTGGACGCCGACGGCATAAATGCGCTGGAGGGACATATAGATGTCTTGGACAGCCGCCGGGGACTGCACACGGTGCTCACTCCCCACGACGGGGAGTTTGTCCGGCTGGGGGGCGAGCTGTCGTCGGGCGACCGCCTTGGGGCGGCGCGCGCCTTTGCCGTGGAGCACGCCTGCTGCCTGGTGCTCAAGGGACACCGCACCATCACCGCCTTCCCCGACGGCTCGGCCTACATCAACACCAACGGCAATCCGGGCATGGCCAAGGGGGGGAGCGGCGACGTGCTGGCAGGGCTGATCCTCTCTCTGCTGGGCCAGGGCCTGCCTGCCCGGCAGGCGGTGCCCATGGCGGTGTGGCTCCACGGAGAGGCGGGGGAGGTCTGTGCCCGCGCCATTGGAGAGTATGGAATGACCCCAACCGACGTGATTGCCGCCCTGCCGGCCGTCATTGAGGAACACGTGAGCTAGGAGGGAGCGCTGTGCGCCATCGGACCGGGATGTGCGTACTAATGATGATACTCGGCCTGTCCCTGTCCGCCTGCGGCGGAGCAGAGGGCGGAAACCGCGCTGAGCAACTGGCCCTGGACATACGGGGAGAGTATCTGGAGATGGGGGGCTGTACCGCCTCCCTGGAGCTGACGGCCGACTACGGCCAGCGGGTGTATACCTATGGAATCGGCCTGAACTATGCCAGGGAGGGGGAGACCACCCTGACCATCACTGCGCCGGAGAATATCGCCGGGGTCACCGCCCGTATTCTGGAGGGGGAGACCGCTCTGGAGTACGACGGCATGCGGGTGGAGACTGGGCCGCTGGATGACAGCGGCATGAGTCCGGTGGACGCGGTTCCGGTGCTGATGGACTATGTGCAGGAGGGCTTCATCGCCGAATGTGGTATGGAGGCCCAGGGGGAGAGCGAGGTGCTGCGCGTGGTCTGCCGGGAGCCGGAGTCCGCCGCGGGCGAGGGGCGGGAGTGCTCCCTCTGGTTTGACCCGTCCACCCACGCCCTTCTGCGGGGGGAGCTGTCTCAGGACGGCTTTACCGTGATCCAGTGTGTCTTTACGGAGTTTCAGTTCACGGTTGGAGAGAACACATAGCAAACGGCCCGGCGGGGCGCTGCCCCGCCTGGCCGTTTGCCTCATGATTCCTCGCTGTCGTGCTCCTGGGGGCCGCCGTGGATCTCGGTGATCTCGGCACCGCCCTCGCCGGGCGCGGCCTCCTCCGCCTGGGCAGCGGCCTCACGGGCCTGCCGCTCCAGCTCGTCCAGCTCCGCCAGCCGGCGGCGCAGGGCCTCGCGCTCCTGAGCGTCCATGGCGGAGATGCGCTGCTCCAACTGCTCCTCCCGGCGGCGCTGGGCGTCCTCCTGGAGCTTCTGCTGGAGCTCCTCGCCATACCGTTTGCCCTGCTCCACGTAGATTTCGCCCTTTTCCGCCAGTACCTTTCCGGCCTTGACCACCTGTTCGGCGGCCAGCGCGGCCAGTCCCACACCAGCGAAGGCCACATTTGTCAATGCTTTGCCAAAGTCTTCCCACATAATTCGGAATCCTCCTTATTTGAATTGGAAGGCGGGCCGGTCCCGGCCCTGGTTTCTGCCCTTAGTATAGACCAAAATTCCCTGTTTGTCTTTTGATTTCTATGAACAGTACATTAAAAATGGATGAAAACGCCGGGCGGACGGGGCTTGTGCCGCGGCCCGGCCCGTAGTATAATGGAGCGGATGATCCCATATCAGAGAGGCGAAAGCATGAAGCAACAGGAGAGACGAACCTGGGCGGAGATCTCCCTGCCCAATTTGGAGCACAACTACCGCGCACTCCGGGCGCTGCTGCCCGAGGGGTGCCGATTTCTGGGCGTGGTGAAGGCCGACGCCTACGGCCACGGGGCGGTCCCCGTGGCCCGGAAGCTGGAGGAGCTGGGGGCGGAGTACCTGGCGGTGGCCTGCCTGGCGGAGGCCAGGGAGCTGCGGGAGGCCGGGGTGCTCACCCCGATCCTGCTCTTGGGCTACACGCCAACCGACTGCGCGGAGGAGCTGCTGCGCTATGGGTTGACCCAGACGGTCTACGATCTGGAGAGTGCCAGGGCCTTTTCCGCCGCCGCCCAGGCGGCAGGGAGGCGGCTGCGCATCCACGTGAAGGCGGACACCGGTATGTCCCGTCTGGGCTGGCTGTGTGATGAGGGACACCGGACGGAGGCGGCCGACGCCATTGCCGCGGTGTGCGCCCTGCCCGGCCTGGAGGCGGAGGGCATCTATACCCACTTCGCCAATGCCGACGGGGACGAGGCGTACACCATGGGCCAGTTCACCCGCTTTCTGGAGCTGCTGTCCGAGCTGGAGGGGCGGGGAATCACGTTCCCAATCCGCCATTGCGCCGCCAGCGCTGCTGTGTTAAAGTATCCCTGTACTCATCTGGATATGGTGCGCCCCGGGGTGGCCCTGTACGGCCACTATCCCGACCCCTCCTGCGAGGGGTTGGACGGCGTTGGCCTGCGGCCGGTAATGGCGCTTAAGACCCGGGTGGCCTCGGTCAAGGCCGTCCCCGCCGGGACGCCGGTAAGCTATGGCTGTACCCATGTGCTGGAGCGGGACGCCGAGCTGGCCGCCCTGACCGTCGGCTATGCCGACGGCCTGCCCCGGCTGTGCTCCGACCGGCTGGAGGTACTCATCCGCGGACAGCGGGCGCCTATTGTGGGCCGTGTCTGCATGGACATGTGCATGGCGGATGCCACCGGGCTGGGGGCTGCCCCCGGCGACGAGGTGGAGCTCTTCGGCGAACACCTGCCGGTGGAGGACGCCGCTGCTCTGGCGGGCACCATCCAATACGAATTGCTCTGCGCCGTGTCCCCCCGGGTGCCCCGGGAGTACTTGAATTGAGCGTCCGCTCACACGGCGGCCCTGCCGGGCATACAATGGTTCGGGGAGGGATGCCGGCGCAGCGGCGGAGAGAGACGGGGACTTCCTGTTTTTTGAAACCCTGTGTATAAATTCCGCCGCCCCGTGGGAGAATCATAGTGACCGCGTTACATAAGCCCTGTGCTTGGTGACGCTGGTGACTATATTCCGGCGGAGTGTGAGCTTTTGTGGACAACAGCGTAAAACGAGGAGACATCTTTTATGCCGATCTGAGCCCGGTGGTGGGCAGTGAGCAGGGGGGCGTGCGTCCGGTGCTGATCGTACAGAACGACACCGGCAACCGCCACAGCCCCACCGTGATCGCCGCCGCCATCACCTCTCAGACCGGAAAGGCCCGTCTGCCCACCCACATTGAGCTCTCAGCCAACACCTACGGACTGCCCAAGGAGTCGGTGGTGCTGCTGGAACAGATCCGGACGCTGGACAAAAGGCGGCTGAGAGAGCATATGGGCCGGCTGGACGAAGCGCAGATGCAGCGGGTGGACAACGCCATCGCGGTCAGCTTCGGCCTGCATACGGACACCATGGTTTAAAAATGGAAGCACGGGACCGCCCCGGCGGGCGGCCCCGCTTCCCAAACGGAGGACGTACATATGAAGAAAACACATTGGCCCGCCCGTCTGGCAGCCGGGTGCCTGGTGACCCTGACCCTGGTGGGCGTTGCCTTTGCCGCAGGCCAGCAGGGGAGCCAGAGCGACCCGCTGGTGACGCTGAGCTATCTGACTCAGAAAGCCACCCCATCCATTCTGTCCCAGGTGGACAGCAAGCTCACGGCCCGGGAGGCGGAGCTGAAGAAGCAGCTCTCCGCCGTGGTCGAAGGCTATGTCAAGGAGGTGGAGGACAAGCTGGCAGCCTCAGGCGGGGGAAGCTCCGTCCAGCCATCCGGCGGCGCATCCTATCAGGTAGTCAACCTCTCCGCCGGGCAAACCATCACCGGCGGCGCGGCGTGTGAATTCCTCCTGCGCAGCGGCACGGCTACCTGCGTTTCGGACACCTCCCCCGGCCTGGTGGACATGACCGCCGGAACGACGCTGGCCGGCGGCGGGGCCCTGACGGCCAACCATCTGTATCTGGCCACCATTGAGGGCCGGGGCGTCAAGGCTTCCACCGCCGTGACCCTCCTGGTCCGGGGGACCTACAGCATTCAATAAACAGAAGAGTGGGCGGCACAGATTGTGCCG
>NZ_CAXSQB010000023.1:0-56569 GCF_964239415.1 Clostridium sp. ATCC BAA-442
CGTCGGGCTTCACGGTGACAGTCACCGTGCTCCCCTTGGAGGCGCGGGTGGGGCTCACCTTCACGCTGCCGTTGTCCATGCCCTCCACGCTCACTGTGTACCGGGTCGAGCCGGAGGAAGAACCGCCACCGGAACTGTTCGCCGTCCACTGGGCGTAGATGGTGGCGTTGGCCTGGAAAACCGTGTCGGTCGTGATCTTATCGCCGCTGGTAGGAAGGGTGTACCAGCCGTTGAAAGCGTAGCCCGCTCGGGTGGGGGTGGGAAGGGAGGTGAGCTTACCATCCGCATTGGTGGTCAGGCTGGCCGCCGTGCCAGAACCGCCCTGGGCGTCCAGGGTGATGGTGTAGGTGACGGGAGCGGGGATCACCTGGACCTTGACCGGATTGCTGTCCACTGTGCAGCTGCCGTTGATGGCCCGGCAGAAGAGCTGATGTTCGCCCAGACCCAGCGCATCAGTGTCCACCGTGTAGGTCTTTTCGATCGCACCGTTAATGGCCATCTCGCCTGCATCCGTCTTTTTGTACCATTGATAGGTGACGTTGGCGGTGATGTCGGTCTCGACGCTCAGTTGGAGACTTTTATCCCCCAGGGTCAGGGGACCGCCATTGTTGACGGGCTGTTTTGTGAAGATGGGGTCAAAGTCGATACCCGAGAGTGACCGGGTCTCAAAGGTCATCTCATAGTACTTGCCAATACCAGCACCCCAGCCATTTTCGTTCATCTCGTAGAGAATGGCGATATCGCCGGTCTCTGCGCCGTTCCCGTCCCGAGTCAGCTCGGTAATGGCGGAGTACATGAAGGGGTCATCGCTCCGGCTGGGGTCGATGTCGATGGTGGCGCTGTCCACCCACTCCAGGGTCATGTCTGCGTCCCTGTTCACCCGGGCCACAAAGATCTTGCCGTTATTTCGGTAGCTTGCACCGGACTGGTTGTCTCCGTTCGGATTGGAGCTGGCGGGGCAGGAGATCAGAAGGACTTCCTTTCCTTGGGAGGTATGGGAGTACTCAATGACGGAGATCTGGCAGTTGGAGTTGGTGATGACGCTGGTGTTGACCCGATTCTCCCAATAGCCGTCGGCAAGGCCGGCTGTGCCGGGGATAAAGTCAAAATAGCTCAATCGCTTGGTGTGGTTATTGCGGGCGAAGAAGCGCAACCGTCCGTCGGAGAGCTCCACCGCCACCGACTCGGAGTCCCACTGATCGGCGGTGGAGCTGGGATCGTCCTCGCTCCGCGCCCAGTTCACACCGTCCTCAGAGTAGAGAAAGCTGATGTGCTGGGGCTGAGAGCTGCCGGTGTTCTCAAAGGAGTAGCAGGGGAACACGATCTCCCCCCGGCTGGTGACAAGGCCCTTGGAGGGGGCCACCAGATAAGCCCGCTCGCTGTCCTTCTTCAAGGGGAGCAGGGTGGGGACGCTCCAGCTCTTGCCGCCGTCAGTGGAGGTCACAAGATAGAGGAAGCTGGTGCGCTGGACCTTGAAGGGAGCGTTCTGGAAGAAGAGGTTGCTGTCGACCGGCTGGCCATTGTAGGTTCCGGTCACATTGAAATGCTCGTCCACCGTGAGCCCCTCCACCGGGGTATCGCCGGAGACCGACTTGATGGTATCGCCATCCAGGTAGTAATCGTAGGTATAAGTCTGATTATTACCCTGTACCTCATTGCCGTACGAGTCGGTGGAGAGGAGGAGCCGTCCCTGGCCGTCAAAGCCGGTCTCCTTGGCGGGCCACAGATTACCGCTGCCGTTGAGGGCCACACCGTAGGGGTAGAGATCGGCCAGCAGATAGATGGTCTCCTGACTGCCTTCATATTTCACCGCCACCGAGGGGTCGATGAAGCAGGTGGAACCGTCTCCGCTGTACTCATTGCCGTTGTCCCCTAGGTAGTTGGCGAAGTTGTAGTTCCAGGTTTCACCGTTGTCCTCGGAGCGGGAGACGATGGTGTCCAGTCCGCCGCCGTCGTAGGTGGTGTTCCAGCGGGCGTCTGCCGTTGCCAGCAGGGCGCCGTCCCGCAGGGTGGTCAGACCGGGGATGCGGAAGCTGTCGCTGCCCGCCGTGTCGGGATCGTGCTCGAAAGGCTGGCCCTGGGTGGTTCCGGGCTGGGGCCGGTCGGTGACTGTGAGGGCCGCGGCCTGGACCGGAAGCAGGGCGAGACACAGGGTCGTGGCGAGGGCTGCGCAGTGAATACGTTGTTTCATAACAAGTCCTCCAGATTAAAATTACCTACATATGGATGTCTGCCATGACAAGGACAACAACAGCCTGCTGAATGGGGCGACCGTCACCTTCTTATTTTGCTCGCCTCCATTCTTTTTCGTTTGACGCTTACGTTATAAACCACTGTCACCGCTCCGCTAAACGTTCCATCCCGAATCGTCAAAACACTATCAGGGCGATTTTTAATGGAAGCGCCACTTGCATCAACTGAGCCAGTATATGTACCGTTTTCGATAGTCAGTGTACCATAATTGTCAATCGCGCCATATCCGCCTGTCTTAGATGCAGACGCATCGATTGTGCCGTTCCCCGTTACCGTCAGGGTACCTTTGTTCACAATCGGCCTGCCCGTAAAGTCCGACGCCACGGTAATACTGTGGCCCTCCATGTCCAAGATAATATTCTTGTTTTCCGGAATGGTGATGATCTGCTCCGTCGTCATCCCGGCGATATCACCTGCCAGTGTAACCGTAGTTTCTTTACCATCTGATGCAGCTTCAATCGCCTGCTTCAGAGCGCTGTAGGCTCCGTTATCTGGCTCGGCAGGTTCTCCTACCGGCTCCACTGCTGTCAGTTGTTATTGTCTTTTGCATGCAAAAGACAGAAGTGTGCCGGCACACTTGGCATTCTTACTGTATCACATTGTCCCAATATTTTCAAGAGGGCACGTCCACGGAGTCCTCTTATGCGTTGTAGGGGTACAGTACATATTGAATAGTTGAAGTTGCGCACAGCAACTCGGCAAGAGGGTCCTATCCTTTATGGGAAAGGGTATAACACAGGATATGGTGTGAGCGGAGCCATCAGGAAATACAAGTAAGATCCGGTCATATATCTACTTCTGGAAAGCCCTCCGGAGAGGAACATTGGAGTCTTTCGTCTGCTGGTTTGGTCGAAGAAAAGCGGGCCAAAACCACTGTTCAGACGGTTTTCCCCCACTTTCTTATTGTACCTTTCTATTTTGTCCTAAACACTGTATTTTGTAACGGACTGCTTTTCCATTTTACTGGTCTCTGGATTCTCCCCCCGGGGGCCAGGGGGATCTTTTCCAAGGGGGGGGCCACGCCTGGCGGCGGTGGTTCACCACCGGTTGGACCGCAGGCCGGAGCGACACCGGCTGTATTTCTGGAATAGCCATTGCCTCCAGTGTTTCCTCCGGTATCACCTGACTTGGATGGTACTATTCAGGGCGTAAAACAGCAATTTGCTTTTTCTGAAAGGTATACTTTTCCAGCAGATTTTTTACTCTGCCGTAATAAATATGCAGGAACTTATTGGAACCGCTGTCATGTAAACCGGGTAAGGCCTCCCTCAGAGCGTTTCACGTCCATGACTCAGGAAAGGGCTTTCGTAGTGCGGGTGGCCCACTTTTAGAAGTACTATTAGTATATTGCGCCCACAGCATCTTTTTGAGAACAGGTTGATAGAGGCCGCTGCGAGGAAAGCCTCAGACCGTTCTCTGCGGAAAGTGTCAAAATATATCCCAGTCCGTTGGGAGCCTCGATCTGTGGCCATTGCTCTGGTCCCCAGTGGTTCAGCGCTGTGACCGCTGTTTTAATCAGTCCGGAATGTGTCACCACCGTAGCGCTTTGACTTCCCTGAGCCAGGCAATCCCTCATCAAGCCTGCTACTGCCTCCAGAACCCTCCGGCGAAACGCCTTATATGTCTCTACATCAAGGATGGGGTGCCCTGCCAGCCAAGCCCGGAAAAAATGCATAAAGTCCTCCTGTGTACCAGGACGGTTTTCCAATGAGCCAAAACAGATCTCGCGGAACTCCGGGCGCAGGCCGTCCAGTACGATGTGCGGTCCGTACAGTTCCTGAAACGTCTCCCTGCAACGGGAAAGGTCGGAGCTGAAGTAGCGTCCTGTCCTAGGGTAGCGGATTACCTGCCGCAGCTCCCTCAGTTCCCGGCGCCCCCTTTCTGTGAGCGGTACGTCGCTCCACCCGCTGAACAGGCTTTTTTCGTTGCCCAGCGAGTAGCCATGGCGCACCAGAACCAGTTGAAATTCCATCAGGGCACACTCTCCTCCCGTTTCAGGGCTGGCAGTTCCACCGTCATCAGTGTCTGTGCCAGGCGCACTTCTCCGTTCCACTGGGCCTTCACCTGGTCCACCAGCAGATGAGGGTCCCCATACAGCGGCAGATGACTGAGTAGCAGCATGCCTGGCGCAGCCTTACACCCCAGTTGGGCCACGTCCGTACTGGTCATGTGGCCAGCACGGGCTCCATCCGCCCCGGCATACAGGCTGCACTCTGCGATCAGAAGATCGGCACCCTCTGCAAACTCTGCCAGTTTGGGCGTATAGGCGCCATCTGCCGTATACACCAGAGTGGACTGCCCACATTTTACTTTTACCGCAAGGCACTCCACCGGATGTGCTGTTTTGTGAAAGGTGCAGCAAAATGGCCCGATCTGCAGCTTATCATCTGCCCCAATAGTCTGCGCATAGGTATACGGCTCCATGGTCAAACGTTCAAAATACGGTTCGACCGGCAACCCATAAAAATGCAGTGGTTGCTGTGCAGCCCCAGTCTGCATTTGGATCAGCCTGCCATAGCTCAGTGCCCCCGCGTCGCTGCAGTGGTCGTAATGATAGTGGGACAGCAGCACATGGTGTAACTCCTGAAGAGGCAATGCGTTCTGCAGCATAGACGCCGCCCCGCTGCCGCAGTCCAGAAGTAGATGTTCTCCTTGGCAACTCAACAGATAAGCACTACAGGCTTCGTTTACCCGACAGCACCCCCCCCAGCAGCCGATTACCGTACACCGCATACACAGCCCTCCCCCGTTGAACATGAGCTTGCAATCAGCCGTTTTGTATAGTCGTCTTTCGGCGTACGGATCAACTGGCTCCCCTCTCCCTGCTCCACAATGCGGCCACGGTTAATCACAACGATAAAATCCGACATATAGTGGATCACGCCAATATCGTGAGAGATAAAGAGATATGCTGTAGAAAATTCCTTTTGAAGATCCTTCAGCAGATTCAGGATCTGCGCCTGAATGGACACATCCAGCGCGGACACACATTCATCGCAGATAATGACCTCGGGCGAGAGCAGCAATGCGCGGGCAATGGCAATGCGCTGGCATTGCCCGCCGCTGAGTTCCGAGGGATATTTGCCCAGGGTGGAATCCGGCAGTCCCACACGGTTGAGCATCTCCCGCACCGTTTCCCGGGCTTTATGCGGTTTAAAGCCGTCCACCAGGATCTTCATAGGCTCTACAAGGATTCTCTCCACAGTATAATAAGGGTTCATGGATTCTTTGGGATTTTGGAAAATATATTGCACATTGCGGCGAAAGCGCCGGTACTCCTTTTCTCCCAGTGAGCGGATATCCTGCCCTTTGTATCGCACGATTCCCGATGTAGGCTGCTGCAGATCGCCAAATATCTCTCCCAAAGTGGATTTTCCGCTTCCGCTTTCTCCTACCACGCCCAGAGTCTGTCCTGAGTACAGTGCCAGATCGATCCCCTGAAGCGCCTGAAACGTGTCCCTGCGTCTCAGCAGCATCTGTTGCTTGACGGGAAACCGCTTTTCCATGCCGATTGCCTCCAATACTGCCGTCATGCCCTGCACTCCTCCCATGCTTTGCTGCACCGCACAAAATGTCCATCTCTCCGGGAGCTCTTAACCGAGCCGCCGCACTCCTGCCGGCATGCACTGCAGCGGGGCTGGAACAGGCAGTGGCTGGTATCCCTTCCATGCTCCGGGACATAGCCTGGAATCTCATTGAGCCGGACGTTGCGGTCCTGGTCCAGCCGGGGGATCACAGACAGCAGCGCCTGTGTATAGGGGTGCTGCGGCTGTGAAAATACTTCGTTGCTTCCGCCCGACTCCACTATCTGTCCCGCATACATTACCGCCACCTTGTCGCAATACCGCCGAATCAGGTTCAGATCATGAGAAATCATAATGATCGCCACATGCTGCTGTTCGTTGATCGAGTGGAATAGTTCAATGACCTGCTGCTTTACAACGCAGTCCAGCGCGGTGGTGGGCTCATCCGCAATGATGACCTGAGGCTCGCACATCAGCGCCATGGCTATGTTTACCCTTTGGCGCATCCCGCCGGAGATTTGTGCGGGATAGCTCTCCATCACGCGGTTTACGTCGCGGATACCCACCCGGTCCAAAAGCGTTTTCGCCCGTTCCTGCGCAGCCTTTTTGGACGTCTGGAAATGGATGCGGTACCCATCCGTCAGTTGATTCTTGATTTTGATCAAGGGATGCAAATAAGCCACCGTGTTCTGCGGTACAAAACCGATTTTCTTGCCCAGAAATATACGCCGCTCCTTTTCCGGCAGGTTCAGCAGATCCTCCCCCAAAACCCGCAGATGTGTCACAGAGGCTGTCAGATCCTGCGGCAGTAGATGGAGGATCGCTTTTGCTGTGATTGTTTTTCCTGAGCCGGACTCGCCTGCAATTCCCAGACATTCCTGCCGTTTCAGACAGAGGCCCACATTTTTCACCAGAGCGTCTCCCTCAGCGCTGCGCACCGTAAGTCCCTCAATTTCCAAAACCGCATCATTCATGTTTTCGATCTCCTTTTCACCAGCCGGTCGTTCAGCCCATCCCCCAAAAGATTAAACCCCAACACCGTAATCAGGAGCACCACACCCGGGGCAATAGCAATATACGGATAGTTCAGAACAAACTGCCGTGCCTCGTTCAGCATCATGCCCCAACTGGGCGTCGGAGGCTGGATCCCCAATCCTAAAAAGGAAAGAGAGGACTCCAGAAGCACAGCACCGCCGATGCTGGAGCTGAATTGGGTAATCAGTCTGGGAAGCATATCCGGCAGCATATGAAACAACACAATATATCCTCCACTGCATCCATAGCTGTGCGCGGCCTTGATATATAGGCGCTGTTTATTCTCCAGCACCATGGAGTATACCAGCCTGGAAAATGTAGGAACCATAAAAAGCCCTATGGCCAACACAGCGCCCAAAATCCCCTTGCCCAAAACCGTGACCAGCATCATCGCAAGCAAAATACCAGGAAAGGACATCATGCCGTCAATAAACCGCATAATAACTGCGCGCACCGCGCCTTTGAGCATGGCCGCCGATGCGCCAATAATGCTGCCCGCCAGCGCGCCCACGGTGACCGAGCACACGCCTACCAGCAGAGCCCAGCGAGACGCCTCCATGATTCGGCTCAGGACATCGCGCCCAAATTGGTCGGTCCCTAAAAGGTGTGCCGCACTGGGCAGCGCAAACCGGTTCAGTGTATCCATCTTTTCTGGATCTGCAGGCATCCAGAAAAACGAAATGATACATATAGCTGCGATGCTGGCCGCCATGATAGCACCTGCCCAGAAAGATACGCTCTGTTTTTTCTTCATCCCTGTACGGTCTCCTCTCCGGTACGGATAGTGGGGTTGGCGGCCATAACCGCCAGATCCGTGACCAGCGATACCAAAACCACCATGGAGGTAATAAAGAGCACGATTCCCTGCAAAAGAATGATGTCCCGCTGCTCCACGGCAGTCAGCATCAGACGGCCAATGCCCGGCAGAGCAAAAATTGTCTCTACAATGACCGTTCCTCCCAATAGTTTTGCCAGCTGCATACCTGAGATGGTGATGGGGGCAATAATCGCCGAGCGCAGAGCATAATGCACAATGGCCCTAGCGGGAGGCAGGCCTTTCACATTTGCGCTCATCATAAAATCCTGTTGCAGGGCTGTCAGCATGGATGACCGCACAATGCGGATGAGAATTCCCAGTTCCCCGATAGCCAGCACCAGAGAAGGTAATGCGATGCATTTCAAAAACGCGCCGAAATTTTCACCGGGAGCGGTATACCCCGTGACCGGGAACCATCCCAAATAGGAGGAAAACAGCAGCATAAACAGCATAGCCAGCCAGAAAGAGGGCACCGCACCGCCAATCTGCATCACGGTACGCGACAGTAGATCCATAGGTGAACCCTTTTTCAGCGCGGCCAAGATTCCCAGAATAGCGGATACAACAAGTGCGGCTGCCATGGACAGCAGCGCAACGGAGAAAGTAACGGGAAGCCGCTGACAAATTAGCGTCCAAACATTTTCACCGTACAGATATGAAGTGCCCCAATTCCCGGTAAGTACCCCCTGAATCCAATGCATATACTGGACGTACCAAGGCCGGTCCAGCCCCATCGAGGCACGCAGGGCCTCAACCTTTTCCGGCGTGGCCTCAACCCCAAGAATCAACTGCGCGGGGTCACCGGGGATACATAATAGAACCACAAATGTAATAAGCGATACAACAAACAGCACGGCAATGGCGCTGAGTAGACGTCTGACCACCAGTTTCAGCATAGAGAACTATCCGTCCTTCCTGAGGTTACTCTCCCTTATCTAAGAAGTGCGTGCAACATCAAAATCCTTCAAAGCAGGCGGGCCCTGCATCCGGCAGGACCCGCCCCCTGTTCTTATTGTCCGAGAGATATATCTTTCAATTCATAAATATCGATGGGATACAACTGAAAACCGGTTACTGCGCTGTCTGTCACGTAAATGGTAATAGGGTCCTGAATATAATAGGCAGGCACATCCTGAGCCAGGATCTCTTGGACCCGCTGCACGATTTCTGTACGCTTGTCCTCATCGGTTTCGCTCTTATAATCTGCAAGCAGCTGATCCACTTCTTCATTGGAATAATTGAAGTAGTTCTCACTGCTGTCAGACTGATAACGTGCCAAGAGCACATACGGGTCCAGACGCCCCGTGTGTCCTACCACAGTCAGATCATAGTTTCTTCCGTTGTACACGTCCGACAGCCACGCCGCCCATTCCACGATAGTGATATTACAGGTGATTCCCACTTCTTTCAGCGAGTCAGCGATGACCTGCCCGGCGCTGACATATGCTGGATAACTCTTGGGCAGATACATTTCTAGCGTGAGACCGTCCTGATATCCCGCTTGAGACAGCAGTTCTTTGGCCTTTTCCGGATCGTAAGGGTATCGGTCATTCATATCCACATATTCTTTCAGAACTGTGGGGTAATGCGAACCGATCTTCTGACCATAGCCCCACCATACCGTGTCGATCAGCGCCTGCTTGTCCACCGCATAGTTGATAGCCTGACGCACCCGTACATCCGACAGCGCCTCGTTCTGCAAATTCATCGCCATCAGCTGAAGACCATTGGACGGCGTGGTGATTACATTGAACTGCGGGTCATTTTCAAAGGCAGCCACCTGATCGCCGCTGACCGAGATAATGTCCAGTTCTCCATTACGCAAAGATGCAATCTGCGCCGTTGCATCCGGCATCATCTTGAAGTTGATCGTATCCAGATTGACCGTGTCATAATAGTCCGGATTTTTTGCAAGCGTCAGGGATTGCTGAGGCACCCACTCTTGCAAACGATACGGGCCGGTGCCTACCGGTTGATTTTTCAACGTATCTGCGGCCTTGACATCCACAACGGCGGACCATGGATAGGCAAAATTGGAGAGTGCTGCCACATCTAGTGCTTCACAGGTTACTACCACAGTATCCGCATCCTGAACAGAAAACGTATAATTGGCATAGTCCGCAGCGCGGGGGCTTTCCTCTTCCTTCAGACGCTGGAATGAGGCTACTACGGCCTGTGCGTCACAGATGTCGCCGTTATGGAAGCGAACATCCGGCCGCAAGTGAAACGTCAGTGTCAGACCATCCTCCGATACCTCCCACTTCTGGGCCAGCCCTTCCCTCAGAGAACCATCTGTATTGACCCGAAGAAGCGTATCGTATAGATTATTGGTAATCTGAAATGTACTGGCAGCTGTTGTGCGCTGCGGATCCAAGCCATCTGGATCTACTGAGAGCGCCATACTCAACTCCCGTCCAGCAGACTGCGATTCCGCCGTTTGAGATGGCGGAGCGGGCGTCTGACCGACAGAATCCTCGCTGTTGGAAGTACCGCAACTTGCAAGAGACAGCGTCGCGGCAAACGTCAGTGCTGCGGCAAGCAATCGTTTCATCCTGTTCATTTTAAATTACTCCCTAAAAAGTATTGCGCATATTGCACAAATTAAGTATAGCAAAAATGTCATTTTGAATAAATCAAATGTATGAAAAAAACGAGTGCCTAATGTAATGGTTTATATAGTCTAAGTAAAAAACGTGCTGAAATGATTTGACAAAATCATTGGAGCAGTGGAATCCATTCTTCCAAATTAGCAGGAAAAAGCCGGGTCAAAGACAAGATCGTTTTCGTGGGAAAAGGCAATGTCCCGGATAGCGATATTGTTGACAATTAAAAGCGCAAGAAAAAAGCAAGAATTTGTTTGGAGAAAACCCGTGGATAATGTGCTAAACTATATTTAAATATACTCTGCAAAATGGAGGAAACCTCTGTGGGCACTATACATATTTCTCCTCACGAGCGTTTGAAAAAATACGCATTAAAAGATATAGAGCAGCTTTATAATGATTTTCATGTAAAGGAAGGCGGCTTAACCCAAGAACAAATAGAGCAGATGCGAAAACAGCATGGCAGCAATCATGTCGGCTATTCTTTACAAGCCCATTCTTTTTTTCAGCGTATAAAACGGGCGTTTATCAATCCCTTCAGTGTGATATTGTTTGTATTGGCTATTGTCTCTTTCATCACCGATGTCTGTTTGAAATCCAACTCCGGCAGAAACGGGACCAGTGTGGTCATCATTTTGTCTATGCTTATAATCAGTGGGATGGTACGGCTGATCCAGGAACGAAAAGCCGGCCATGCCGCGGATACTCTCATTCAGCAAATTAAAACGACCGTTTCCGTCTACCGACAGGGACAGCAGCTTGAAATTTCGTCGGAGGAATTGGTAGTAGGAGACACTGTGTCGCTTTCAGCCGGTGAGCGGGTCCCCGCGGACCTGAGATTGATTGAAGCGCAAGACCTGTTTGTTTCGCAGGCCCTTTTAACCGGAGAGAGTAATGTATTAGAGAAAAATACAAATCGTCTGGCCTCTGCTACTCAAATTCCACTGGATCGCTTTTCCAATATAGCCTTCATGGGGAGCAGCGTAATCAGCGGAGAGGGAAAGGGTATCGTCTTGGCTGTGGGCGGCAGCACCGTATATGGAGGCTATCTCTCCGAACTCCAACGGAACAAGCACAGCTTTGATACAGGAGCAAATTCGATTGCCTGGGTTTTGATTCGCTTTATGGTGGCCTTGGTTCCGGTTGTATTTGTCGTTTCCGGCATCACCAAAGGCGACTGGCTGACCTCGTTTCTATTTTCTCTTTCTGTGGCTGTCGGCCTGACCCCGGAGCTCCTTCCCATGGTGATCAATGCTTGCCTTGCAAAAGGAAGCTCTGCCATGGGGGAAAAACAAACGATTGTAAAAAACATAAATGCGATGCAGAGCTTTGGCAGCATGGATGTCCTGTGTGTAGATAAGACGGGTACCCTAACCGGAGATGAAGTGATACTGGAATACTATCTTGATATTTTGGGGGAGGAAAGCAGGGAGGTATTGGACTGCGCCTACTTAAACAGCTTTTATCATACAGGCGTTGCAAACCATTTAGACCAGGCAATCCTGAAATGTTCCAGTATGCCTGGAAGGGAAAACCATTTTTTCTCGTTGGGCGAAACGATCCAAAAATTAGACGAGCTCCCTTTTGATTATGAACGTAAGTGCGTTAGTGTCCTCTTATCTGTTCCAGAAAAGGAAAACTATATTATCACAAAAGGCGATGTCGACAGCGTATATTCCCGCTGCCAGTATGTCCAACACAAGGGACAGACACTAAAGATAGATACCGCTGACTCTGGCGGCATCCATGCTATCGTTGACGAAATGACCGAAGATGGAATGAAAGTCCTGGCTGTGGCCTACAAACCTGTATCAAGCCAAAGCAGGCTTCAGATGGAGGATGAGGCGGAGCTAATCTTGCTGGGATATGTCGTGTTTTTTGACGCGCCCAAAAGCTCTGCCGCCAGTGCTTTGCAGAAATTGGAGCAGCTCCATGTCCAGGTAAAGGTACTGACTGGCGATCAAAAAAGTGTAACCCTTTCCATCTGCCGGAGGCTGGGAATCGAGACAGAACATATCTTAACCGGAGAAGAAATGGAGGAGCTGTCTGAGGATGAACAGCTTCTTGCCGTAGAAAAGACAACCGTTTTTTCCCAGCTTTCCCCCGGACAGAAATCTCAGATCATCCGTATGCTGCGCGAGAATGGTCATGCAGTCGGCTTTTTGGGTGATGGAATGAATGATCTAGCCGCCATGACAGCGGCAGATGTGGGGATTTCCGTAGACACGGCCACACAAGCCGCAAAAGAATCTGCGGATGTGATTTTGCTGAAGAAAGATTTGAATGTGCTGGAACAGGGTATTTTAGAGGGGCGGAAAGCATTTGCCAATATGTTAAAGTACATACGGATTACCGCGTCCTCCAATTTCGGCAATATCTTTTCGATTGTACTTGCCAGCGCCTTTTTACCCTTCCTGCCGATGACGGCGCTTCAACTTCTTTTGCTGAACCTCCTTTACGATATTCTGTGCATGACTTTGCCGTGGGATCGCGTCGATGCGGATGTCTATGAAAAACCAAGCGAGTGGTCAGGAAAAACATTGGGGCGCTTCATGCGCTTTTTCGGCCCGTTAAGCTCCCTGTTTGATCTGGCGACTTTTGCTTTTCTATACTTTATCCTGTGTCCAGCTTTACTGGGAGACAATTTTACAGAATTGTCCTCTGCGATGCAGAGTCAATTTGCAATTCTATTCCATACAGGATGGTTTTTAGAGTCTATGTGGACGCAAGTGCTTATTCTGCACCTGCTCCGCACAAAGCAGCTTTCTATTCTAAGGAGCAGGGCATCCGGGGTTGTATGGCTGGTCACCTCTGCCGGGCTTTTGATCCTTACTGCGATTGTCTATACCCCAGCGGCCCACCTGCTCGGCCTGGCTCCCCTTCCGCTTTGGTATTTTGGATTTCTGGCGGTCACCATTCTGGCCTATATGCTGCTGGTAACGGCCGCCAAACGGTGGTATATTCAGAAATACCATACATTGTTGTAGGGGAGGGGACTTGATGAAGAGAGTAAACTTTGTATCATTGGATTCCCTTACCTTACAGTGGTTTTGCAATACGCTCCAAACCCAGCATCCACAGACACAGGCAGCGAAGGAACTGTATGACGCCTTGGAGGCGTTGTATGCAGGAAAATCCGACTCTCTCATGCTGGAGTTGGGAGAGGCAATCCCAGAAGCGGCCAGCACCTCTTTGGTTTGCGGAAATCTTCTGATTGATTCCAAAAGCCGCCGTGTTATCCGGGACGGCGCAGAGATCCAGCTTACTCCCAAAGAGTTTGACATCCTCTATTTCTTGGCCCGGAATCGTGGAGAGGTGTTTACAAAAGAGCAGATCTATCAGGCGGTTTGGGCGGAGGAATACTATACTGCGGACAGTAATATTATGGCCTTTATACGCAAACTGAGAAAAAAGATAGAGCCAAATCCGGATGCGCCGGAATATATACTTACCATTTGGGGAATTGGATATAAATTTAATGATAAGCTCTGACAATCAGAAATTTAGATGTAAACAGAGCAATCGTATAAAAAAGGGTTTAAAAGTCATCGTTAAAATATGTAAGCAGTCACCAGATGGTGACTGCTTATTTTCTTGCCGAAAAGCAAGGGAATCGCAAGAATTTAGCCATAGGCTTAACAGTAAAAAACAGTTATACTTTGCCCTGTAAAAAATTTTGAGAATGGGGGCGACCCTATGGGGTATTGAAGTTTATGGGCCGGATCGGTCTTTCGGTTCTATTGGGATTCTTGATCGGATTAGAGCGCCAGATTACCGGCCATCCCGCCGGAATCCGTATCAATGTTCTGATTTCAATGGGGGCCTGCCTGTTCCTGATGTTTCCGCTCATGTCCGGCTCGGATGAGGTGTACCGGATTGCCAGTTACATTGTGTCCGGCGTTGGATTCCTGTGCAGCGGGGTGATTTTTAAGGAGGGCGGAACCGTCCGTGGGCTAAATACAGCAGCAACTCTTTGGTGTACGGCCGCTGTGGGTGTACTGTCCAGTTCCGGCAGCTGTCTTTTTGCGGTTGCCGCAGCGGTTATTCTGATTCTTTCAAATCTGCTGTTCCGGCCGCTGGCGGTAAAGATCAAGCCCATTACCTGCGGTGAAGAAACGGAACGAACCTACCGCATTTCTGTTACCTGTCAGGAAAATGCGGAAACAGAAATACGCGCGCTTCTGATCAACAGCAATTCGTGTAAAACATTGTATCTTACGAATTTGGAGAGCAGCGATGTAATTGGCGGCAAGGTAGAGATTCAGGCGGATTTTCTTTCCGTTGGGAAACCAAAGGCTCAGATGGCGGAGGCGATTGTAAACCGACTTTTGACGCTCTCCAGCGTAGTCAGCGCCGGATGGGAATTGGTATAGGAGGGACAGATATGAAGTTTGAATTGCTCTTATCGCATTGGCTTAGAGTGACAAATATTATTTATGCGGCGCTGTCCTCCGGTGTTTTAGCGGCAGTTCTTGCCTTTCCAGAATTCCGCAGGATTCTCTTTCAAAGCTGGCTGGTTGTAACTGATGTGTTTCAGCTTTTCCTCATTATCCTGCTTTTTATACTGCTCTCTAAAATAGCCCAGTTGAACAGGATTAGAAATGGGTGGAGAAATGAAAAAAGGAAGGAGAAGGACCTATGAATGGCGCTTGCCTTTTCCTTGGCATTCTTTTTCTCGCTGCGGGTATTTACTTCTATTCCGGTAAGGCGGTTAATCATATTGCAGCATGGAAGACAATGCCGGAGGAAGAAAAAAGAAAAATCCACATTCGTCCCCTTTGCCGAAATGTGGGGATGATGATCGCCACAAGCGGTATCATTTTTTTACTCAGCGGAGCATGGTACGCGTTTCGTAAAAGCGGGTTTTTATGGTGTATGGTCGGCTGGATGGTCCTATCCGGCGCGGATGTGTACTGGATCGGAAAATCCGGCCGGTACCAGAGTTCAGGAAAATAGCCGGCAGCGTTCCTTACGGTAAAGGAGGTGGTTTTATGGATGCTGGCCCTTCTCGAAGTAGATCGAGCAACCGCACCCGTAAGACTATGGATAGATTTTGGGGGTGGCTGATGCTCATTTAAAAAGTAAAGGAGGTATCAACCCCAATGTATCAAAAGGAAAAGAGCCAAATCACGGTTCATAAAACGGCTGCGGATATGGTTCGCAGGGATGAGGCCAACAAAAAGCTGGCCTTTGCAGCAGGCAATAAAATCAAACCGGTTTTGAAGCAGCTTGATACTGCGCTGACCGGACTGGGTGATAAGGCGGTGATTTCCCATCGGATCGCTTTTGGGCGGAATAAAGTAACGCATGAAAAGAAAAAATCGCTTGTTGCAAGATTGGCAGGGGCGTTTATCAATCCATTTACCGCAATTTTGTTCTGCCTGGCAGTCGTATCTATTTTTACCGATATTGTTGTACCGATCCTTCAGCATGCACCGGAGGATGTGGCTCCGCTTACCATCATTATAATTTTTACGATGGTATTTATTTCCGGTACACTTCGGTTTGTCCAGGAATCCCGGTCGGGGAATGCCGCGGAGAAGCTGTTGGCGATGATTACCACCACTTGCACGGTTACAAGAAAGAACAACGGGAAGCAGGAGATCCCTCTGGAAGATTTGGTAGTCGGTGATATTATTCATCTCTCCGCTGGCGATATGGTTCCGGCGGATGTACGGGTGCTGGAGGCCAAAGACCTGTTTATCAGCCAGTCGGCCCTGACAGGGGAGAGCGATCCCATCGAAAAGATTCCGGTTGTCTGTGAGCAGGAATACGATTCCATCACAGATTACCTGAACATCGCCTTTATGGGAAGCAATGTCATCAGCGGGAGTGCAACGGCGGTCGTGGTAGCCGTAGGTGATGATACCCTTTTCGGCTCCATGGCGGTGTCTGTCGCGGGAGAAGCAGTGGAAACCAATTTTACGAAAGGCGTAAACGCAGTTTCCTGGGTCCTGATTCGCTTCATGCTGGTGATGGTACCGGTGGTATTCTTCATCAATGGTCTGACCAAGGGTGACTGGCTGGAAGCGTTTCTGTTCGCCATTTCCGTGGCAGTGGGCCTCACCCCTGAAATGCTGCCGATGATCGTCACCACCTGCCTTGCCAAAGGTGCGATGTCCATGTCAAAGAAAAAGACCATCGTGAAAAACTTAAATTCTATTCAGAACTTTGGGGCGATGGATGTACTCTGCACGGATAAAACCGGCACATTGACCCAGGACAAAGTGGTTCTGGAGTACCACATGGATGTGACCGGAAAGGAAGATATTCGTGTTTTAAGACATGCGTACCTGAATAGCTACTTCCAGACCGGATATAAAAATTTGATGGATATAGCGATTATTGAGCGGACAGAGGAGGAAGAAGCGGCCAATCACCAGTTGGCCGATCTCTCCGCAGTTTACCACAAGGTAGACGAGATTCCGTTTGACTTCACCAGGCGCCGCCTTTCAACGGTGGTAGAGGATACCAGCGGGAAACGGCAAATGATTACCAAGGGTGCCATAGAAGAAATGCTCTCCATCTGTTCTCATGCGGAATATCAGGGAGAGGTGCAGCCACTTACCGATCAAATTCGGCAGGCGATTCTGAAAACAGTAGCTGATTTGAATGAGGACGGGATGCGCGTAATCGCCATTGCGCAAAAACGGGCGCTTCCTGCCGCTGATACATACAGCGTCAAGGACGAGTGCGATATGGTTCTGATGGGATACCTTGCATTTCTTGATCCGCCCAAGGAATCCACCGCGGAGGCGATTCGGGCATTGAAAGCCCATGGCGTCACCACAAAAATCCTCACCGGGGATAACGACCGTGTGACCCGCTGTATCTGCAAGCAGGTGGGCCTCAAGGTAAGCAATCTTCTGCTCGGCTCCGATGTGGAACGCATGAGCGATGACGAGCTGATCCAGGTGGCAGAATCTACGGATGTATTTGCCAAGCTCTCGCCGGATCAGAAGGCACGTGTTGTGACGGCCCTGCGGAGCGGCGGCCATACCGTAGGCTTTATGGGGGATGGCATCAATGACGCTGCGGCGATGAAATCGGCGGATATTGGCATTTCCGTGGACACTGCAGTAGATATTGCAAAAGAGTCGGCGGACATTATCCTGCTGGAAAAAGACCTGATGGTACTGGAGCAGGGTATCATTGAGGGCCGCAAAACCTATGCCAATATGATTAAGTATATCAAAATGACGGCCTCCTCCAACTTTGGAAATATGTTTTCGGTATTGGCAGCCTCGGCACTCCTTCCCTTCCTGCCGATGGAGAGCGTCCATCTAATCTTGCTGAACCTGATCTATGATCTGAGCTGTACCGCCATCCCCTGGGACAACGTGGATGAGGAATTTATCGCTGTTCCACGCAAGTGGGAAGCATCCAGCATTGGGAATTTTATGATCTGGATCGGGCCTACGAGTTCTATCTTCGACTGGACAACATACGCCTTTCTGTACTTCGTTTTCTGCCCGATATTCGTTTCCGGCGGCGTGCTTTATAATGACCTGTCTGCTCATTACAGAGGAGCGGAACTGGCACAAATGCAGACTACTTATGCGGCCATGTTCCATGCCGGGTGGTTTGTGGAATCCATGTGGAGTCAGACGCTGGTGATCCACATGATCCGAACCCCGAAACTGCCGTTTATCCAGAGCCGCGCCTCGGCCCCGGTGACGTTGCTGACCTTTACCGGCATCGCGGTACTGACGGTCATCCCCTTTACCGCATTGGGAAAAATGCTCGGATTTGTCGCCCTCCCCACAGCTTATTTTGCTTACCTGATCCCCTGCATTTTGTTGTATATGGTGTTGGCGACCAGTATTAAGAAAGCCTATGTGCGTCATTTTGGAGAGCTGCTGTAACAGGAAGGGAGTGTGCATGATATGACAATCAATTGGAACACAATATGGATGAATTTGTTCGGAAAAACGGAGCTGTTCGGAATCAATATGGGGTTTTGGGCAGCGATAACCGTGACGGGACTTATTGTGATCCTGATGAATGTGGTCTTTTGGACACGGAAAAGATTTCATTCATACGGAGACAGTTTATAGCTATTGAACCCCCTGGAGAGCTCCTTCCTGATCCACAAGGCCATGCGCTTTGACAGCAAGGGCGGGAGAATCCCGGATGTGATTTCCGATAACTATGAAAAGCTGGCGCCCTCCGCAGACACCCGGCTGCGGGTCAACCGTAGCGGGATCCAGCAAAAAATCATTATGAAATTCTTGCACATATAACGTAAAACAAGAAGCCTGTTGCAGAATAAAACGGTTCTGCAACGGGCTCCTTTTCACACCAAAATGAAAAAATGCTATAAAGTTGTGGGCAAATATTTAAAGGAAGGGTAAAAGGGGCAGCAACGCAGGCCCTGGGGCAAGTGACGGGCCACCTCCTCCCGTCACGCCGCCTCGAACTGGCTGCGGTAGAGGGAGGCGTAAAAGCCGTTCCGGGCCATCAGTTCCCTGTGGGTGCCCCGCTCCACGATGTCGCCGTCCCGCACCACCAGGATCAGATCCGCGCTGCGGATGGTGGACAGGCGGTGGGCGATGACAAAGCTGGTCTTGCCCTCCATTAAACGTGCCATGGCCTTCTGGATCTCCACCTCGGTTCGGGTATCCACGCTGGAGGTGGCCTCGTCCAACACCAGGATGGCCGGGTCGGTGAGCATGGCCCGGGCGATGGTCAGAAGCTGCATCTGCCCCTGGGACACGCCGGTGGTCTCCCCGGAAAGCGGGGTGTCGTACCCCTGGGGCAGGGTGCGGATGAAGTGGTCGCAGCAGGCCGCCCGGGCCGCCGCCACGATCTCCTCCCGGGTGGCGTCCCGCCGGCCGTAGGCGATGTTCTCCGCGATGGTGCCCTCAAAGAGCCAGGCGTCCTGGAGCACCATGCCGATGCGCCGCCGCAGCTCCCCCCGGGGCAGGGCGGTGATGTCCTGTCCGTCGATGGAGATGGAGCCGCCGTCCAGCTCATAGAAGCGCATCAGCAGGTTGACCAGGGTGGTCTTGCCGCCGCCGGTGGGGCCCACGATGGCCACCATCTCGTTGGGGCGCACCTCCAGGTTCAGATCGTGGATCAGGGTGCGCTCCGGGGTGTAGCCGAAGCGCACGTGGCGAAACTCCACGTGGCCCTGCGTGATCACGGAGGCATCCCCCGCCGCATCGGGCCGCTCCTCCTCCTCGTCCAGCAGGGCGAACACCCGCTCGGCCCCCGCGATGGCGGCCTGGAGGGAGGTGATGACGTAGGAGGCCTCGGTCACCGGCTCGGCGATCTGGTTGACATACTGCAAAAAGGCCTGCACAGTGCCCAGGGTGATAGCCCCGCCCAGGGCCATGCCGCCGCCCAGGACGGCGGTGGCGATGAAGCCAAGCTGGCCCAGCACGCGGATGGCGGGGTAGATGGCGTAGTCGGCGAACTGGGCCCGGCGCTGGGCGCGGAACTGGGCCTCGTTGAGGGCCTCCGCCTCCTCCAGCATGGCCGCCTGCCGGTTGAACACCTTGACCACCCGGTTACCCGCGTACAGCTCCTCCACCTTGCCAGTCAGAGCCCCCATGGCCGCCATATTGCCGCCGTAGGCCCGCTGGGCCAGGGCGGAGACATAGCCGGTGGCCGTCATGCTGAGGGCCAGGGAGACCAGCACCACCAGAAAGAGCCTGGGACTGAGCATCACCATGGCCGCCGCAGCCAGAGCAATGGTAAACACTGATGACACCAGCTGCATCAGTCCCACCTGCATCACGGAGGACACCTTTTCCAGATCGTTAGTGACCCGGCTCATGATGTCGCCGGTCTTGTGTCCGTCAAAGTAGCGCAGGGGCAGACGGTTGAGCTTGGCGCTGACGTCCTGGCGCAGGGAGAGGGTCAGCTCCTCCCCCACGGTGGCGATGATATACTGCTGCACATAGGACATCAGGCTGCTGAACAGCGCCGCGGCGGCCACCAGCAGCACGGGCAGCCCCAGGGCTCCGGCGGCGGTCTCCACCACGCCGGCGGAGCCGTCAAAGGCCCGGATGGCGTCCACCAGCCGGTCGATGCCCATTCCAACCGCCAGGGGAATGGCGGTGAAGGAGGCGGAGCTGAGCAGCGCCGCCCCGGCCACCAGCAGCAGCTTCCACCACTGGCGGGCCATCCGGCCCAGCAGCCGCCAGGCGGTGGCCCTGGTGTTGCGGGGGATGTCCTCATGGGAGAGCTCCCGCTTTTCGGTTTTCTTTCTGCGTGCCATACTCACGCCCCCTCTCTCTGCATCTGACTGTCCGCGATGGCCCGGTAGACCGGGCAGGTCTCCAGCAACTCCCCGTGGGTGCCGGCGCCCACCAGCCGCCCCTCGTCCAGCACCAGAATCAGGTCGGCGTCCAGGATGGTGCTCACTCGCTGGGCCACGATGAGCTTGGCGGGGCGCACCACCTGCTCCCGCAGGGCGCGGCGGAGGGCGGCGTCGGTCTTCACGTCCAGGGCGGAAAAGCTGTCGTCAAAGAGGAGCACCCCGGCATCCTTCACCAGCGCCCGGGCGATGGACAGCCGCTGCCGCTGACCGCCGGAGAAGTTGGTGCCCCCCTGGGCCACCGGGGCATCCAGCCCTAAAGGGAGCCGCTCCACAAAGTCGGCGGCCTGGGCAATGCCCAGGGCCCGCCACAGCGCCTCATCCGTAGCGTCCGGCCGACCCATGCGCAGATTCTCCGCGATGGTGCCGCTGAACAGGAACGCCTTCTGGGGGACGCAGCCGATGCGCTCCCGCAGCTCCTGCTGGGTGAGGGTACGCACATCGACGCCGCCCACGCGGATGGCCCCCTCCCCCACATCGTGAAGCCGCAGCAGCAGATCGGCCAGGGTGCTCTTGCCCGAGCCGGTGCTGCCGATCACGGCGGCGGTCTGGCCTGGATACAGGGTGAAGGAGATATCCCGGAGCACAGGCTCCTCCGCCCCTGGGTAAGAGAAGCTCACGTGGTCAAACTCCACCGCCGGGCGGCCGGGCCCGGCCACAGCGGCGGAAGCGGCCCCGTCCTCCACGTCGGGCCGGGTATCCAGCAGGGCGGTGAGGCGTGCCAGGCAGGCCCTGGCCTTGGGCAGCGTGGTGAGCACCGACACCGCCATGAGCAGGTAACCCATGGTCAGGATGGAGTACTCGGTGACGGCGGTGATCTGCCCCACCTCCATGCCGCCGCCCAGGGTGAGCACGCCGCCCGCCCACAGCACCACGGCCATGAGGGCGCCCATGAGCATCCACACCACCGGAATAGCCACGGCAAAGAGCCGGTTCAGGCGGATCATGTTGTCGGCGTAGGAGCGGTAGGCGTCGCCGGAGCGGGCCTCCTCATAGGCCTCATTGCCGAAGGCCCGGATCACCCGCACGCCGGTGACCGCCTCCCGCACCACACGGTTGATGCGGTCCAGGCGCACCTGGATGCTGCGGGAGAGGGCGTTGGACTTTCGGAGCACCACGGCGGCCACCGCCGCCAGCGCCGCCATAAAGCCCACCTGTATGATGGCCATGACCGGGGTGACCATGGCCGTCATCACGATGGACGCGCCTACAATGAGGGGAGCGGGCACCACCATCTGGAGCACCATCCCCATGGTCTGCTGCAGGTTGGTGATGTCGGAGGTGGTGCGGGTGATCATAGATGAAACGCCCACCTCGTCGAACTGGTGGAGGGAGAGCTCCTGGCTCTTGCGCAGGAGCAGGGAGCGCATTTCAAAGCCAAAGCGGGCGCCCAGGTCGGCGGTCACCCAGCTCCCGGGGGCGGCCACCGCCCCCGACAGCAGGGCCACGGCCAGCATCTGCCCGCCCGTGCGGAGAATGGCGTCCATATCCCCAGGCAAAATGCCCAGGTCCACCACGTTGGCAATCAGGGCCGGGATGAGCAGCGTGCCCACCACCTGGCCCAGCAGAAGGAGCAGGGCCAGCGCCGCCATACCCCGGTGCCGCTTGTAAAAGGATCGCAGGTATTTCATGAGGGCCTCCTTTGCCGTCTTGCTTTTTTTACCGGCAAGAGGTATCATAAACCTTAGAGCGACTTCAATGTCAAGAAAAAATTAAGAGAACCGGAGGCCCGCCATGAATCAGAAAAAGCAGCTCTCCATCCTGGAGTTCTCCCGCCTGACGGGCATCAGCCGGGACAACCTGCGCTTCTACGACCGCATCGGCCTGCTCTGCCCGGAGCAGCGTGGTGAGAACAACTACCGCTATTACGCGCGCAGTCAGCTCAACTCCGCCTACCTCATCAGCTCCCTCCGCCTGCTGGAGGTGGGGCTGGAGGACATCCGGCGCTACTCCGCCGGCCGCACACCGGAGCGGATGCTTGCCTTCTTCGCTCAACAGGAGGAGCGCATCCAGGCCGAGATCGCCCGCCTGCGGGAGACCAGCGAGATCATGAAGCTGCGCGCCTCCTTGGCCCAGGAGGCCCTGGCCCACGCGGAAGGCGCTTATCTGCTGGAGGAGCGGCCCCGGGAACGCATCTTTTTGTGTCCCCCCGCCCCGGACGGCCTCAGCGGCGAGGAGAGCGAAATCTTTGCCTACGAGTATGCCGCCGGGAAGGGCGTCCATCTGGGCCACCCGGCCGGAGTACTCATCACACCGGACAGCACCGCCAGTGGAGAGCCCGTTTGGCGCTACCGCCTCTATTTTAAAACCGGCGGCCGACGGGGTAACGCCTGGAAGCCGGCTGGGCGGTACGCCGTCGCCTATGGACGAAGCATTCCAGACGATTTCGAGCGGGCTTGGGCAGGACTCCACGCCTTTCTGGCGAGCCGGAGCCTGCGCCCCACCGGCAGCGCCTACGGAGAGCTGCTGCTGGACGAGCTCTCCGTCCAGGATACGGGGGACTATTTCGGACGGTTGGAGGTCCCGGTGACGGTTGATTCCTGTTTGGAAAGAGGAATCTAACTTTTTTTGTGAAGACCCCCCATAAATCTTGTGTTTTCCGGCCATTCCTCTCCGTCTGTACCCTTGACGGAGTATCGCAGGTCTGCTATGATAATGGATTGGAAAAGACAGATTTCGCCTGGTCCCGCCGGGCTTTCCCGCACTGGCGCCAGGCCCCGTTTCAAAGGAGAATGCCATATGTATTGTACCCGCAAGCTGACAGAGCAGGTCTGGTGGGTGGGCGGAAGCGACCGCCGGCTGGCCCTGTTCGAGAACCTCTTTCCCATCACCCGCGGCGTCTCTTACAACTCCTATTTGATCCTGGACGAGCAGACCGCCGTGGTGGACACCGTGGACTCCTCCATCTCCCGCCAGTTCCTGGAGAACGTGCTCCACACCCTGGACGGCCGCCCGCTGGACTACCTGGTGATCAACCACATGGAGCCCGACCACTGCGCCAGCATTGAGACGCTGCTGCTCCGCTTCCCCACTCTCAAACTGGTGGGCAACGCCAAGACCTTCGCCTTTATGGGGCAATTCTACGATTTCCCCCTGGACGGGCGCACCGTCACCGTCAAGGAGGGGGATACCCTCTCCCTGGGCGGGCATACCCTCCACTTCCATATGACTCCCATGGTCCACTGGCCGGAGGTCATGATGACCTATGAGTCCAGCGAGAAGCTTCTCTTCTCCGCCGACGCTTTCGGCTCCTTCGGCGCCACGGGCGGCAATCTGTTTAACGACGAGCTGAACTTCGACCGGGACTGGCTGGACGACGCCCGCCGCTATTACGGCAATATCGTGGGCAAGTACGGCCTCCAGGTGCAGGCCGCGCTGAAGAAGCTCTCCGGACTGGACATTGCCATGATCTGCCCCCTCCACGGCCCCATCTGGCGCAGCGATCTGGACTACCTTCTGGACAAGTACGACAAGTGGAGCCGCTACGAGCCGGAGGAGCGGGCCGTTGCGGTGCTGTACGCCTCCATGTACGGCGACACCGAGAACGCTGTCAACCTTCTGGCTGCGGGTCTGGCTGACGGCGGGGTAAAGAACATCGCCATGCACGACATTTCCTCCACCCATGTCTCCACCCTTATCTCCGAGGTCTTCCGGTGCAGCCACCTGGTGCTGGCCGCCCCCACCTATAACAACGGGGTCTATCCCGCCATGGCCACCTTCCTCCATGACATGAAGGCCCTTGGCCTGCAAAACCGCACGGTGGCCTTGGTGGAGAACGGCTCCTGGGCTCCGGTCAGCGGCAAGCTGATGCGTGAGATGCTGGGTGAGCTGAAGGGTTTCCAGGTGCTTGAGCCCGTGGTCTCCCTCAAGTCCGCCCTCAAGGACAGCTCTCTGGAATCGCTCTTCCAGCTCAGAGACCGTATTCTGGACTCTCTCAACGGGTAAGTCAAGCAGACAAAATGCGGCCCATCGGTCAATGACCGACGGGCCGCGTTCGTTTTTCAGCCGGGCCGCTCCGTAGCCGGAATCCAGTCCTCCAGAGACAGAAGCCGGCTCCCCACCAGTTCCTCAAACTCCGCCGCAAAGGTGTCCTGATCCACCTCCGCGTCGTCCACCAGATAGGTGAATACCTCCGTGCCATCCTCCTGCGTATCCTGGTGTACCGCCAGGGAGGCGCACTCCTCCGTCTCCCCATCGGGCAGATAGCGGAACACCGTGTAGAGGTGGGAATACCGATTGGGCCCGGTGCCCGTGTCATACTGCCGTACCATGGCGCCGTCCTCCAGGGGGTAGTCCCGGCAGCTCAGCTCCATGATGTCGTACTGCCAGCAGCTCAGCTCCCCGTCCCCATAGTGGAACACGGCGTTGAACTGGTGGGGCTGAGCCACCATCTGCACCACCAGCTCCGCCCCGCCGTCCCCGTCCAGATCCAGCAGCACATACTCCAGCTCCTCCGCCGGGGGCAGGGTGACCTGGTGCAGCTCCAGCCCCTCCGGCGGGCGATCCAGCGCCCCCGGCTCCCCTGCCAGCAGGGCCCGGTAGTCCGCCAGGGCCTCGGCCGACACAGGCGCGGGGGACAACGGAGGCGAAACGGGCATGGAGTTGGCGGGTTCTTTCAGAGCTTCCAGGGGGGCGGGCGCGGGGCTGCCGGACGGTGCCGGCGGCTCTCCGCCTCCCGCGCAGGCGGTAAGGGCAACGGCCAGCAGACAGGCCAGCCCCGTTATGGACGTGTGGTTCACAGCGGTATTCCTCCTTCGGGCCGTTATGCCGTCATGATAACACCCCCACAGCCCGAAGGGAAACCCCTACGCGGTTTCAAATGGTGAAAATTTGGTAACAGGTCCTCAGAAGTCCGGGGCGGAGGCCAGCCGGAGCAGCCGCTTCCGCAGACAGGCGGTCAGCTCCACCTTTTTGGTGCCAACCTCTTCGAAGGCGATCACCGCCACCGCGCCGGAGCGGCTCACCACCATGCCGGGGCCGAAGGCCCGGTGCACCACCGCCGTGCCGGGCACGTAGTCCTTCTCCCACGCCGCCACCGCGGCGGCGTCAGGCTCCGCCGGGACCTTGCCCGGAGTCCTGGGCCTCTGGGACGTCCACTCCGGCGTACCCAGGAACTGCCCCACAAAGGAGGCCGGGGGCGACGGCTCGCCGAAGCGGTTGTCACAGGTGAGCAGAACAAGCTGCCGCCGGGCCCGGGTGGCCCCCACGTAGAAGAGCCGCCGCTCCTCCTCCAGGGCCACCCGCTCCTCGTCGGACAGGTCGTTCCCCTTCCGGGGATTCACCGATGGGAAAATGCCGTCCACCGCGTCGATGAGGAACACCCGGTCGTACTCCAGGCCCTTGCTGGCGTGGATGGTGGAGAGCACAAAGGGGCAGGCCGGGTCTCCACCCCCCGACTCTACCGTGTCCCGCAGCGCCTCCAGGCGGCGGAGAAAGCCCTCCACCCCCGGCTCCTGCCGGGCCAGGGCCAGCAGCAGCTCCACCCGGCTCTTGTCGCCCCCCTGGCTGGACAGGTAATCCCCGTAGCCCATGTACTTGACGATGCGCTGGAGGGCGGCAAAGCTGGAGAGCTGGGGCAGCTTGGACAGGTGGGTGCGCAAGGCCTTGAGCCGCCCCGTCTGCCAGGGCTCGAAGCCGCCCCCGTCGATGAGGGCGTCCAGCACCGGCGCCCCCTCCGGCCCCCGGCGCAGCTTCTCCTGGAGGACGCTCCGCTTGACGCGCACCTCCAGCTTGTAGTAAATCCGCAAAAACCGCTCCCGATCCGTGCCATCTAAGGCAAAGCAGAGCACATCGGTGAGATCCCGCACCGCCGGGCTGGTGAAAAAGAAGCTCTCCCGCTGGCGGCAGGCGTAGGGGATGCCCCGGCGCTCCAGCAGGTCAATGAGGGGCAGGGCGCTGTCGTTGTTGCGGTAGAGCACGGCGGTGGACTCCGTGCAGTCCGCCGCCGCCTGGGCCAGATAGTGGGCCTGCTGCCCGAAGTCGTTGAGATTCACGTGGCGCACCGGCTCCCCCTGGGGACGGCTGGCCCGCATGTGCTTGGGGTGGCGGCTGCCGTTGCGCTGGATGAAGGCGTCCGCCTTCTCCACGATGGCCCCGGCGGAGCGGTAGTTGGTCTCCATCAGCAGCACCTCCCCCTCCGGGTAGATCTGCCGGAACTCCATCAGCGCCTGGGGCCAGGCCGCCCGGAAGCCGTAGATGCTCTGATCCTCGTCCCCCACCATGAACAGGTTGCGGCTCCGGGCGGCCAGCAGGCGGAGAATAGCGTGCTGGATTTTGGAGGTGTCCTGGGCCTCGTCCACGCAGAGGTAGGGGTATTTGCTCTGGAAGTGGGCCAGGATATCGGGATACCGGCGGAGAATCCGCAGGGCGAAGACCATCTGATCGTCGTAGTCCATGCGGCGGTTGCGCTCCAGGTACTCCCGGTAACCGAAATAGACGGCGGGAAAATCCACCCCGTCCATCTCAATGGCCCGCACCTCCTCGTCCCGCAGCATCCCGTTCTTGCAGCAGGTGATGCGGGTGCGCACCTCCTTCACCTCCTGCTCCCCCGGCCACTCGGCCCCGTGGGACTGCATCAACCAGCGCACCAGGGCGTTCAGCTCCCCCTCGTTGGTCCACAAAGCGAAGGGCTCCACCCCCTTGGCCCAGGCGTAGTAGGAGATGATGGACTGGCAGATGCCGTTGATGGTGCGGAAGGCCAGCGCGCCGGCGTGCGCCTCCCCAAAGAGGGCGGCAAAGCGCCGCTTCATGTCCCCGGCGGCGGCCACGGTATAGGTGACGGTGAGGATGCGCCCCGGCTCCACCCCCAGGCAGTGGATGAGATAGCCCAGCCGGGTCACCAGGGTGGTGGTCTTGCCGCTGCCCGGCACCGCCAGCAGCAGGGTGGGCCCCTCGGCCCGGAGGATGGCCGCCTCCTGCTGGGGATCGGGGGTGAGGGCGTATCTGGCTTTGAATTCGGGGTAGGTCATGGCGTGTCCTCTCTTTCTGTGCGTACTGTTCAGAGTACCCCAGCCCCGGCGGAAAGTCAAGCGGCAGTTGCGGCATGGTCTGGGGCGTGCTATACTGGGTAAAAAGGAGGAATGTCCCATGCCCGCCAACACCCCCCGTCTGGAAACCGAACGCCTGGTGCTCCGCCGGTTTACCCCGGCGGATGTGGAGCCGCTGTTTTCCCTGATGCGCGACCGGGAGGTCAACACCTTCCTGCCCTGGTTCCCGCTGGAGACCGAGGCGGACGCCGCCAGATATCTGGAGGAGCACTACCTGGACTACTACCGCCGTCCCTCCGGCTGCCGCTACGCCATCTGCCTGCGGGAGAACGACCGCCCCATCGGCTACCTCCATGTGGACGACGGGGAGAGCCATGATCTGGGCTACGCCCTGGCCCGGCCATCCTGGGGCCGCGGCTACATGACCGAGGCCGCCGCTGCGGTGGTGGAGCGTCTGCGCGCCGACGGCCTGCCCTTCCTCACGGCCACCCACGACGCGGACAATCCCAAGAGCGGGGCGGTCATGGAGCGCATCGGCATGACCTACCGCTACTCCTACGAGGAGCTGTGGCAGCCGAAAAACCGGCTGGTCATCTTCCGTATGTACCAAATGGATCTGAACGGCACGTGGCCCACCTACCGGGCCTACTGGGACCGCTGGCCCCGCCACTGGGTCTGAAATCCGCCCTTGCAATTTGCGGAAAGGCGTGCTATAGTTGCCACAGAAAAGTCTGCACAACTGAATGCTGGGGGGCCGGATGGAATCCGGCTGAGAGTTAGGCTGTTCTGCCTATGACCCATGGAACCTGTTGGGTAATGCCATCGTAGGGAGCGCGGTTCACGCCGTTTTGCCGTTTTTTGCAAAGTCGCTCAGCGAAGGCTGTGCGGCTTTTACTTTTGCCTAAAACGGAGGTATCTGCAAGAATGAGACGAGAACCCTGGAAACTCAAGGACGTGGTCATGATGGCCATACTGGGTGTGCTGTTCGCGGTGGTCTACATGGCCGTGTTTTACGGCGGCACCGCCATTTCGGTGGCCCTCACCCCCCTGGGCCTGTCGGCCTTCGGCTTTGAACTCATCTACGGCGTGTGGTTTATGGCTGCCACCATTGCCGCCTACATCATCCGCAAGCCCGGCGCGGCCCTCATCACCGAGGTGCTGGCCTCCGCCATCGAGCTGCTCATGGGCAACTCCGGCGGCGCCACCGTGGTGCTCACCGGCTTCATCCAGGGCGTCGGGTGCGAGCTGGGTTTCGCCGTATTCCGCTACCGGAAGTACAACCTGCTCTCCATGGCCCTGTCCGGCGTCTTTGCCGCCGTGTGCATCTTCTGCTACGAGCTGTACTACCTGAGCTACTATCTGCTGGCCCCCACCATGCTGGCCGCCCAGTTGGCCGTCCGCTTTGCCAGCGCCGTGGTCTTCTCCGGCGTCATCGCCAAGCTGGCCTGCGACGGCCTGGCCCGGACGGGGGTACTGCGCAGCTACGCCGTGGGCGCCCGGCTTGCCCCGGTATCCATCGACGATGAGGAGGAATAAGCAATGGGTAAACTGAATGTGGTTCTGGACTGGTTTGCAAATACCAATCACACCGGCTTTCTGCTGGCGGAGAAGCGGGGCTACTTCGCGGAGGCGGGCCTGGAGGTGCACATCGACGGCGAGGTTCACGGCGTTATGGATCTCCACGGCGCCGATTTCGTGCTGGGCCCCCAGATTTCCATGCTGGACTGCATGTCCCGCGGGGTGGAGCTCACCGGCGTGGCCGTCCTCACCCAGCGCTCCGACTCCGGCATCGTCTCCCTGAAGGAGAGCGGCATCACCTCCCCCCGGCATCTGGAGGGCAAGCGCCTTACCCACTGGGCCCCCCGCTGGTTCCACGGCGTGATCGGCGAGGCCGTGCGCCTGGACGGCGGCGACTACGGCAAGGTGGAGCTGGTGCCCATGGACGTGGGCGACATCGTCGCCACCCTGGGCGCCGTGGCCGACGCCACCTGGGTCTACGCCAACTGGGAGAACGAGGAGCTTATCGCGGCGGGCAAAGAGATCAACTTCATCAACCTGGCCGACGTGGACCCCCTCTTCGACTTCTGCGCCCCCGCCATCGCCGCCACGCACCAGGTTCTGCGGGACCGACCCGCCGAGGTGCGGGCCTTCCTGGCCGCTCTGGACCGGGGCTATCAGGAGGCGGCCCGCGATCCGGAGGGGGCCGTCCTGGCGGTGAAGGACGGCCTGCCCGCCGTGTCCGAAGCCATGCTGGTGCGCAGCCAGAAGCACCTGGCCCCCCTGCTGCTGGATCAGCGGGGCCACTGGGGCCCCATCCGCCCGGAGCGCTGGGAGTGGATGGCCGACTGGCTGGTGGCCAACGGCTACTACGACCGCCGCCGCCCCACCGAGTACACCAATGACTTCCTCCCCGTCTGAGGTGGGCCGCATCACCCTGGAGCGCGTCACCTTCCGCTACCTGGAGCAGAGCAAGCGCCCGGTGCTGGACGAGGTCAGCGCCTCCTTTGACCGGAGCCGCATCACCGTCCTCACCGGCCCCTCCGGCTGCGGCAAGAGCACCCTGCTCTATCTGGCGGCGGGGATCTATCCCCAGAACGCCGGGTTCCTCCAGGAGGGCACGGTGCGGGTGGAGGGACAGGAGCCCGCCGCCCTGGGGCCGGGGGAGCGGTGCGCCCTGGTGGGCATGCTGTTTCAAAACCCGGAGCTCCAGTTCTGTATGGACACGGTGGAGAACGAGCTGTTCTTCTGTCTGGAGAACCGGCGGGTGCCCCGGGCGGAGATGGAGGAGCGGCTGAGCGCCGCCCTGGACTTCTGCGGCATCGCCCACCTGCGCCGCCGCCCCCTCCGCTCCCTGTCCGGCGGGGAGAAGCAGCGGGCCGCGCTGGCCTGTCTGGCCGCACTGCGGCCGGCCTGGATCCTGCTGGACGAGCCCTTCGCCAATTTGGACGACCAAACCGCCGCCCTTCTCTGCGGGCAGCTCGCCCGGCTCCACCGGGAATGCGGCACCGGCATTCTGGCCATCGACCACCGGCTGGACCACTGGCTGTCCATCGCCGACGAGATCCGCCTCATGGCCCAGGACGGCACGCTGGACGGCGCCGCCTATGCCCCCAGCGCCCTCTCCCCTCAGGCGTGGGCGGAGCGGGGCGTCAGCGTCCCCGGCTGCCCCTACCAGGCCGCCCGGCCGGTCAAGACCGGGCCGGAGGAGGTGGTGCTCTCCCTGCGGGGCCTGCGGGTCTCCCAGGATGGGCGCGAGGTGCTGCGGGACGTGAACGCCGACTTCTTCCGGGGGCGCATCCACGCCATCGTGGGCCCCAGCGGCAGCGGCAAGAGCACCCTGTTCGGCGCCCTCAGCGGCCTTTACCGCTATCAGGGCTCCGCCCGGCTGGAGGGGATGGAGCTGTCCAGGCACCGCCGCCGGCTGACCGGCCGCATGGGCTTCGTCACCCAGAGTCCCCAGGACCAGTTCGTGGCGGACACCGTTCTGGACGAGGTGACGGTCAGCCTGCGCCACAGCGCCGGGGCGGGCGATCCCGCCGCCGGGGCCGAAGAGGTGCTCCGCCGGATCCAGCTCTGGCGCTTCCGCCGCCTGTCCCCCTATATGCTCAGCCAGGGCCAGCAGCGGCGGCTGGGGGTGGCCGCCCTGCTGGCCTACGACTGCCAGGTGCTGGTGTGCGACGAGCCCACCTACGCCCAGGATCGCGGCCGCACCGCCGCCATCATGGACGCCCTCCAGCAGGAGGTGGTGGAGCGGGGCCTCACCCTCATCCTGTCCACCCACGACCGGGCACTGGCTCAGGACTACGCCGACATTCTCTACGAGCTGAAGGAGGGGAGCCTGTATGAAGTCGCTCAATCCCGCCTGTAAGCTCATCGGGCTGGTGGTGCCCACCCTTCTGCTGGCCGGACTCCATCACCCGGCGGTCAACCTGGCGGTATTTGCGGTATGTCTGGCCGCCCTGCTTCTCTCCCGCGCCAACGTCAAGGTGCTGGCCGGGGCCCTTCTCCCCGTGCTTCTGGTGGCGGTGGGCATGTTCTCCACCGGCTACCACTTTCACGCCGGGGCGGGCATGCCCATCAACGCCGCCGCCCAGGCCCTCACCGGGGCGGCGGTGTGGAACGGGCTGGTGCTGGGCAGCCGGGTACTGGCCTTCGCCGGGCTGGGCCTGCTCTTTGTCCTCACCACCGACCGCATCCTCCTAGTGCGCTCCCTCCAGCAGCAGCTCCGCCTCCCCCCGGTGTTCGCCTACGGCCTGCTGGCCGCCTGGGGCATCCTGCCCAATATGATGGAGGAGTACAAGCGCACCCGCGCCGCCTTTGCCGCCCGCGGCATCCGGGTCTTCCCCGTCTCCCCCGCCCTGCTCAAGCCCCTGCTGGTCAAGTCGGTGCGCTGGTCGGAGGAGCTGTCCATCGCCATGGAGTCCAGGGGCTTCGACGGCCGCGCCCCCCGCACGTGTAGCCAGCCCCTGCGCCTGCGGCCGGTGGACGTCCTCTTCCCCATCCTGTCCTGCGCCCTGTTTCTGGCCCTGTTCTTCCTGCTGGGACGCTGAAAAACCGCCCCGGAGCGAGGCTCCGCGGCGGTTTTGCTTTACGGCTTGCACTGGCCGCAGGGGGAATAGCCCTCGGCCAGCAGGGCCTCCCGGCTTCCGGTGTAGTCCGTCCGGTTCTCCGGCTTCATGTCCTCCACGCTGGCGCAGGTGGGCAGGTGGAATTTCTTCGTGTTGGTATTGAGCACGTAGGCGGCGCCCGCGGGGGTGGGGCTGGCCTGGGTCTCCCCCTGCTCCCCCTCCGCCCAGCTCGCGCCGGTGGCGTAGTCGATGCCGATGCCCGGCTGGACGTTGTAGACATAGACGTTGAAGCAGACTCCCTCCCCCTGGTCCTCCACGCTCCCGGCCTCCATCAGCACTCCGCTGGCCACCAGATTGTCCCCCTCATAGAGCGGGGTGACCCGGTAGAGGACGTGGTTGGAGGTCTCCTTCACATAGTCGGCCACCAAGTTCTCAAAGGGCAGCATGCCCTCCACGTTCATGTAGCGGGTCCCGGTGATCAGGTTGCGCTCGTTGGCGTTCTCGCCGGTGAGCTGGAATCCAATGAGGTGGCAGCGGTTGTAAAGGTACTGACCGCCGTACTCCACGTTGATCCAGCCGGAGGGCTTCACCGAGCTGATGCTCTCCCGCGCCTCGGTGGGCATCAGCTCCTCCCCCACGCAGGCGTAGGCCGTGCCGCAGCGGCCCAGCCCGTCCAGCGCACGGTAGGTCTCAAAGGCCTCGGTGGTATATTCCTCCTCCCCAAAGAAGGGCTGGTTGTCATTGATGACCACATAGGGCTCGCCCGTATAGGCGGGCACCTGGTCCAGATCGTAGCTGACCGCCGGGGCGGCCTCCCCCTGGCAGCCGGTGAGCAGCAGGGCCAGGAACAGCAGGAGCGGAAAGACGCGTCTCATCGGGTATAGACCTCCTTTGTAATGCGCTCGTGGGAGTGGCCGGAAAACTCCTCCCGGCGGGCCAGAGTCCACCCCAGAGGGCCGGGCCGCACATCCAGCCAGGCGTCGGCGGGGTAGCGCCGGTTCCAGCGGTAGAGCACCAGCCCCTCCAGCCGGTCCAGCCAGGGCAACAGGGGCGGCTCCTCCACAAAGCAGAGCTCCCCCGGCCCGGCCTGGGCCAGGAAATCCTCCGCCGCGGTCAGATACTCCGGATACGGCGCCTCAAACAGCCGGAGCGTGTCCCGACTCATCCACAGCCGGCGGCCCGCCGCATCCTCCAGGATGCGGGCGCACACCGCCCGGTCCCGGCTCTGCCGCCGCCCGTGGAACGCCATCCCCCAAGCCTCGTCCACGCAGACAATTGCTGTCATCCGGCTACATCTCCTCCCGGCATAAAAAGAAAAGCACCTGTGTAACACAGGTGCTCTTCCGTTGGTGCGCGAGGCGGGACTTGAACCCGCACGTGCGTAATGCACACTAGAACCTGAATCTAGCGAGTCTGCCAATTCCACCACTCGCGCATGTCCCTTTGTTCAGAACAGGTTATATTCTACCATCTTCTCCCCACCTTGTCAACCCCTTTCATCAAATTTATGACCTCTATTTTTTCTTATTTCAAAATCTGTGCAGCGATTCTCTTTTTAGCTTGATTCTTTTTTCCGCCTTTGATATAATGCTTTTGAGATAAAAATTCTCAATATATTATTCTCAAGAGTGGAGGATCGAAATGAAGCGGATGTTTACAAAGAGCAAGACCAAGGCAGATATCCTGTCCATGCTGGACAGGATGATTGCGCAGCACGGGGATGCAATGTCCATTCCCATGCTCCGTGTGGATCAGAGCGACCACCTCAAACTCTACACCTGCGCTCTCACCACCGGCTTCCTACAGGCTATGATCTGCCGCCTCCCCCGCAGCCTGGAAAACCCAGAGGGCATTCAGCGCGCTCTGGTCATGAAAAAAGTCTCTGAAATTGAGGAGCGCCTCTCCAGCGGCCCGTATGGCTTTCCCAACGCCATTGTTATCACCCTCAGATGCCAGGACAGCCCCTATATAACTGTTGCCCCTCTGGAGAGCCGCACCGGCGACTCCTCCGGCATTGTCCTTTTGACCGTCGCTCTCCACCGTTACCGTGAGCACATCGCAGCCTGTGCGGCAGACGAGGCGGGCTATCTTCTAGCCCCAGAGCAGGAACTGCTGGGCTATATGATCGACGGCCATCACCGCACCGAAGGGGCTTATGCGGCGGGCAAGCTGGACTACCCCTTCCTCACCGGCGTCTACTTGGATCTGGATCTGCGCAAGATGGCAGCCTCCTTTGCTGAGATCAACTGCAACCAGGAGAAGCCCTCCGCCATACATACCAACGCCATCCGCAACCTCTCCGGCCTGATGTCCGACCGGGAGAACACCGCCTTTGACCTGATGGACGAGCTCAATGGCCGGGCCGGCCTCTTTCATGACCGGATCAAGATGTTCGACGGCCCCCGTGCCCGCTCTCTGCCCCGGGCTTATGTCAACTCCAGCAAAATGCAGAAGCTGCTGGAGCATTGGCTCGAGATCAACCTGCAGAACGGCTTCAACTACACCACTTTTTCCGCCCGGGTGGAGGCCATCGAGACTTATTTTTCCGCCTGGAAGGCATGTTACCCGCAGGCCTGGGACAGTTCCGCGCACGTTCTGACCAAAACAATGGGAATCGACATCCTGTTTGATCTATACGGACTGCTGTCGGAGTTCATGCGTTCCTCCATTCTCGCCCCCGGCGCCCTTCCGGAACGGGAGGACTTCATTACCGCCATTCACAGGTGCTTTTTCGACCTTCAGGAGCAGGACGGCGCGGCCTTCTATCTTCCCAAGCGGCTCGAGCTCGATGCCCAGAGCGGCGAATCCATCCCTCTGACCTGGGAGAGCTCCACCTTCGGTGGACTGTCCAGCGGCAAGGGAATCCACTTCCTGAAGGGAAAGCTGCGCGAGATGATCGCCCTCACACGGCACAGCTTCCCCGTACACTGACTACTCCAAAGCACCCCCGCCGGACTGCTCCGGGAGGGCGCTTTGCATGGTATGATACGCCTCAGCGGGCGGCTCCAGCCCCGGCTGTTTGCCCGTACAATGACAAACTCCCGGTAGCAGGTCCATATTCCCCAGGGCACGCGCCCCCCAGTCGCACTGAACGTTGGAGAACTTCCTCCCCTCCGCCCACCACAGGAATTTCTCGTTCTCACTCTGGGCAATGCGGGAACCGATGAACCGGTCTGCCCTTACCACTTCTTTCCCATATTGATGATTTAATTATCGCAGTCTAATGATCAATATATCAGCTCTGCCCCCTTCTATCAAAAAGCATGCATAGAAGAAGCGCACCAGCCGGCGGCCGGTGCGCTTCTTCTATGTATTTTGGGGGTTAGTCCTCCCGGTCCAGGGTGATGTGGGGGACCATGGTGGTGGTAAAGGTCAGCTCAGGCTGGGAGGTGTCACAGTGGCTGAACTGGACCGGCATATCCATGTCGCTCTCCACAACCACGGCATAGCCGACATTCATGGGAACGGGCTCACCCTTGTCGTTCTCCATCAGGTCGAACCGGGCATGTTTGGTCCGGCGGGCAGGCACCACGCTGGTATAGCCGGTCATGGGCTCACGATCCTGGAAGTAGAAGGTGAAGCGCACATGGGCGTCCCGGCCGGTCTCGTTGATGAAGGCGCAGCCCTCATGGCTGGTGAAGTAGCCGGTGCCGCGGGAATGAAGGTAGGCGTCGGGAATATACCACTTGTACTTGTACTCCATATTGATCCACTCACTTTCTATTGTAATTGTTTGTTGCAGTTCACTCAGACCGGCGCGGGGCCGTAGGCTCTGGGATCCGGGTCGTCCACCCAGCCCCAGGAGGGGCACACATCGTGGGCCACGAAGATCCGCTCCTTCTGGATGCCCAGCACCTGACTCAGATCATTCATGAACTCCTCGGAGAGCATCTCGCAGTTCTTGGGGCCGATGTCATAGTCCCCATGAATTTTAAAGTTCACAAAGGCCGCGGGGGTATCCCTGCCGCTGAAGAACATCTGCTGCTTGTCCTCCATGACGATCATGAGCCAGCGCTCCCGCTTGGTGGGCACCTTCTCCCATGACACGGCCAGGGCCGTTTTCAGCTCCTTTGCTCTGTCGCTGGGAATCTCCACATTGGTCCTGATGATGATACAGGGCATATGCAATACCTTCCTTTCTGTCATGTTCAGTTCTTGACCCAGCCCCAGGAGGGACATTCATCGTGAGCCACAAAGATCCGCTCCTTCTGAATACCCAGCACCTGGCTGACATCGGTCAGGAACTCCTCGTTCAGGATCTCGCAGTTCTCCCTGCCAAGGCTGCCTAGAATCTTGAAGTTGACAAAGGCCGCAGGGGTATCTTTGCCGCCGAAGAACATGGTGGTGTTGTCCCGGATGGTGGTCATGAGCCACCGCTCACTCTTACCCGGAAGCTTCTCCCAGGAAACCACCAGGGCTTTTTTCAGTTCCTCGGCCTTCTCCTTGGGCACCTCCATATTGGTATACATAACAATACAGGGCATGTCCGTATCCTCCATTCCAATCAATTTATCAGCAAGGGCGGTCC
Organism: Clostridium sp. ATCC BAA-442; assembly: GCF_964239415.1. Lineage (NCBI taxonomy): Bacteria > Bacillati > Bacillota > Clostridia > Eubacteriales > Clostridiaceae > Clostridium > Clostridium sp. ATCC BAA-442. Next base: position 36,639 of record NZ_CAXSQB010000023.1, read on the forward strand.
CCTTCTCTGGCCGCCGGATTAAAACGCCTCCAGATAGATCTGCTTTACCTCGTCCCGGGTAAGCGCCTTGGTATGATTCCGCATGCTTCCGGCAAAGACGTTGATGCAGTTGTCCGTCATCCAGTCGATTCCGGACTCCTCCACCCCCAGCTCCCGGAGCTTGCAGTTCAGATCAATGGACTTGAGGAAGCACTCCACCGCCTCCGCGCAGTCGGTCTCGTCCTTGCCGCCCAGCAGACGGGAGATGGCCGCGTAACGCTCCGGCTTGGTGTTGTAAGAGTGGCGGAAGAGGGGGGGTGTCAGGGCCGCCAGTCCCTTTCCATGGACCACGTTATACATGCCGCTGACCGGATGCTCCATCCCGTGGCCGCCGCCCACGCCGGCGGTGTTGATGACAATGCCGCCCAGCAGGCTGGCCAGGGTGATGTTCTCCCAGTCCTCCTGTGTGCCCTCACCGTGGTACACCTTGGGCAGGCTCCCGGCTGTCAGGCGGATGGCGTGCAGGGCAAGCTGGTCGGTAATGGGCTGGCTTCGGGTGGCCAGGTAGCCCTCCATGTTGTGGGAGAGGGCATCGAAGCCCACCGAGGCCAGCACCTCCTTGGGCATGGTCTTCATCAGCTCAGGGTCGATAAAGGACACTTTAGGATAGATCAGGTCTCCCCACAGGGACTTCTTGTCCTTAGTCTCGGGGTTGGTCAGCACCGCAAAGGGGTTGGCCTCGCTCCCTGTGCCGCAGGTGGTGGGTACCTCCAGAATGGGCAGGCAGCCGGTACCCTGCTTTCCACCGGAGATATAGTCATTCACGTCACCGCCGTTCACCGCGCAGAAGGCCACCGCCTTGGCCGCATCCATCATGGAGCCGCCGCCCATGCCGATGACTAGGTCGCACCCCTGCTCCCTGGCCAGGGCCGCGCCCTCCATAACCGTGGTGGTCAGGGGGTTGGGCTCCACCTTATTGAATACCGTGGCGCGGACGCCCGCGGCCTCCAGCAGGGCGATGGAGCGGTCCAGCAGACCGGAGCGTTTCGTGCTGCTGCGGCCCGTCACGATCAGGGCGTGGGTGCCATAGCTCTTGGCCGTGGCGCCCAGTTGGTCGATCACATTGGCGCCAAACAGCAGACGGACCGGCATAAAGTAAGAGAATTCCATACGATTACCTCATTTCTTTGATTTATATCAGCAGGTATAGAGCTCCGGGCGGCGGTCCCGCAGGAGCGGGCCGTTGATCCGGGCCCTATCCGCGTCCTCCAGCTCCATCTCTGCCAGCACCACCACGTTCTCCGCCTCATCTGCCTGGGCCAGTACGGAGCCGTCCGGCCCCAAGAGCATGCTGTGGCCGAAGAACGTGTATTCTCCCTCCTGCCCGGAGCGGTTGCAGGCCGCGAGAAAGAGCTGGTTTTCAAAGGCCCTGGTCTTGAGTTCCGTCTCGAAGACGGGCAGCTCGGAAAAGCCCCCCGGCATAATGCTGCTGGAGATGGAGATCAGAATCAGCCTGGCCCCCTTCTTCATCAGCTCACGGCAGGTCTCCGGGTAGCGCCGGTCGTAGCAAATGGCCAATCCCACCTTCCCGTACCGGGTATCCGCCACCACAAACTCCGGTCCGGGTGTGAAATAGTAGCGCTCATAGCTGCGCGTACAGGGTACATGTACCTTCCGATAGACCGCACCGATCGTCCCCTCCGGCGTCAGCAGAACCAGGGAATTATAGTAGGTACCAATCAGACTCTTTTCAAACAGCGGAAGGGCCAAGTAGATCCCCAGCTCCCCCGCCAGGGAACGAAAGCGCCGGACGGTTGGCCCGTCCAACTCCTCCGCGTAGGCAAAGTAGCGGGTGTCCTTATACAGCGGGAAAAACTCATCCAGCGCCAGCTCCGGCAGCACGCAGAGATCGGCCCCCTGCCTGGCCGCCTGAATCAGCAGCCGCTCCGCGCGCTCCACGTTTGCCTCCCGCCCTCCGATGTCCGCCGACATCTGTATGGCGGCAACCTTTACCTTCATTGTTCCGCCCCTTCTCTCCGGCCGGTCATCTCTGCACCACCCAGTCGATCATGTTCTTCCAGAACAGGTGGATATACTCCCATTCACAGAAAGCGGGGGGCATCCAGTGGGGCGCGCAGTCCGAGGCCCAAGCGAAGCTTCTGCCCTTTCCGTACTCATAGAAGGACAGGATGGGGTCTCCCTGGTATTCCACCGCCACCTGTGCCCCCGGCTTGGCTACGGCCTTGTTGTAGCCAAGCAGATAGGGCCATTCCTCGGGCAGCCCCTTCAGTGCCGGATGGCGCTGGGGGTCCACCTTCAGATCAATGCCTTCCGGGTGCTCCTGCCGGTCGTCATAGGGGAGAAAATCGACCGGGAGTGCCTTCTCGATGGGCGAACCGTGGTAGCAGCCCTTGCCGCCGATGCCCTGGAAGGTCATGTAGCCTCCCATCATCCCCAGGGCGCCGCCCTGCTCTACATAGTCCGCCAGGAGCTGTAGGCGGTTGGGGAAACGGACGCTTTGGGTAAACACCAGGGGGTGGAGCAACAGGGTATTGGCCCCCACATCGCTGAGAATCACCACATCATACGTCTTCAGCTCCTCCATCGTAGAGGGGAATTTCTCTCCCACCAGATGGGAGGGCAGGTGGGTGATCTCTGCAAACTCGTCCATCGCGGCATGGATTCGGCCGATCTCCGTTCCATACCCGCCAACCGAGAAGTCGTCCCACCCCTTTACCTCCATGTTATGGGTCAGCCAGGACTCCCCGGCAAACAGCATCTTGTACTTTTTCATATCAAGCTCCCTTCCATCGGTTCAATCGGTTGATTCTGTGCGGCGCAGCGGTGACACTTCACGATGTGGTCCCGTCCCACCAAGGCAGGCGCCGGAATATGCTTGGAGCAGTTCTCCGTCCGGTACGGGCAGCGGGGGTGATACCGGCAGCCGGAGGGCGGCCTGATCGGGCTGGGCAGCTCGATCGGCGGCTCCCTGTTGGCCGTACTTAGGCGGGCGTCTCCGCTGATCTGGGGAATGGAGCGCAGCAGCTCCTTGGTATAGGGGTGCCTGGGGTTGTGATAGAGCTCCTCGGAGGTGCTGTACTCAATGACCTCGCCCAGGTAGAGCACCGCAATATGGTCGCTCATGTACTCCACTACGCTCAGATCATGGGAGATAAAAATAATCGAAATGCCGAACTCCTTCTGCAGGTCGTGAAACAGGTTGAGCACCTGCGCCTGCACCGACTTGTCCAGTGCGGACACCGGCTCGTCGGCCAGGATGATTTTAGGCTCCATTGCCAGGGCCCGCGCCACCGCCACGCGCTGTCGCTGCCCGCCGCTCAGGCTGTTGGGGTATTTGTTGAGGAAGGACTTCTGCATCCCAACCGCGTCCAGGTAGCGGTATGCCCGCCGGCATGCCTCATCTCTGGGCACCTGATTGGCCGTCAGGCCGAAGGTGATGTTCTGCAGTACATTCATCTTGGGGTTCAGGGAGGAGTAGGGGTTCTGAAAGACCATCTGCATATTCTTCCGAAAGGTCTGCACATCCTGCCCCGTGGCATGGGCCATGTCGTACTCCTTCCCGCAGAGCTTCATTGTGCCGCTGTCCGGCCGGATGCTGTGAAGGAGCAGCCGCGCAACCGTGGATTTTCCGCAGCCGGACTCACCGACGATGCCCAGCACCTCCCCCTCCTCCAGGCCGAGGGAAACGTGATTTACTGCTGAAACCACGTCGTTTTCGCCCAGCAGGCGCTTTTTTACCACAAAGGACTTGCACAGGTCGTTGACCTCTAAAATCTTGCTCATTGTACGCTCTCCAATCACGGCGCGCCGTCATACCGCGCGGGCTTAGCTGTTGGCCTCCATGGCTTCCTTCAGGCCGTCCGAGATGATATTGACACTCAGGGCTGTGACAAAAATGAACAGGCCCGGAATAATGGTAATCAGGGGATTGATGTAGATCTGCTGCCGCAGGGCGTTCAGCATGGAGCCCCATTCCGGCGTGGGGGGAGAGATGCCCAATCCCAGAAAGCTCAAGCCAGAGGCCGACAGGATGCTGACGCTGAATTGCGTGGTACAGTAGATGAAGATCCGCCCAAAGGTGTTCGGTATGATGAAAAACACGATAACCTTCAGCGGGCTGGCCCCGGAGGTCTGCGCCGCCTCAATAAAGTCCTCCGGCATGATATCCTGCACGGTGGATTCGGCCACCCGGGCGATGGGCGGAACCAGAATGACGGCGATTGGAATGATGATGCTGGACAGGCCCGAGCCCAGAACCGAGGACAGTGCGATGGCCAGCAGAATGGAGGGGAACGCATAGAAAATATCCAGGGTGCGCATGATGATCTGGGCATAGGCCTTGCCGAAATAGCCGGAAATGATCCCCAGGATACTGCCCACGATGGTGGCCAGCGCCACCGGCAGGAAGCCCATCAGCAGGCTCAGGCGCCCGCCGTACAGGCAGCGGGTCAGGATGTCGCGCCCCTGCTCGTCTGTTCCCAGCAGATGGCCGGCCGTGCCGATGCCCTGCAGCCGCTCCGCCGCATTGCCCTCAAAGGGGGTATACTGGGTGAGCAGCGGCGCGCCGAGGGCGCACAGCACCACGATCACGAACAGGATCAGCGCGGGAAGGGCCGCCGGGTAACGGAGAAAGGTCCGCACAAAGCGGCTGCGCGCCTCCCTGCGGAAATGGAGCTCCTCCGGATCCGCCGCAGCTCTGGAGCCAATGGATGACAGCAAAACAATCACTCCTTTGTTTCCCGCAGGTCTTTATTTTCTCAGGCGCGGATCTGCCACAATGCGGAGCAGATCGATGAGCAGGTTGATGCTGACAAAGATCGCCGCCACAATCAGGATGGCCGCCTGGGTCACGGGAAAGTCGCTGGTGAAGATGCTCTGATAGATGATCAGGCCGATTCCCGGCCAGGAAAAAATGGTTTCCACCATCGTGGAGCCGCCCATCAGGTAGCCGAACTGCAGGCCCGCTACGGTCAGCAGCGTGGGAAAGCTGTTGCGCAGCACATGCCGCATGATGGCCGGCTCACTGAGTCCCTTCGCCCGCAGGGTAGTGACAAAGCTCCGGCTGCGCATCTCGGAGACTGAGCTGCGCACCATCCGCGTCATAATCCCCAGTGTCATGGCGCCGGCCGCGATAGCGGGAAGAATCAGGTGCTGTATGAGGGAGGAGAAGGTATAGTCCCCACTGGTATACATGCCTGTAGACGGCAGCAGGCGCAGGGTGACGGAGAAGATACCGATCAGGATCAATGACAGGCAGTAGTTTGGAATACTGATACCGCCGATGCCGAATACCGTGCCGATCCAGGAGAAGATGGAATTCGGCCGGTACGAGCTGTAGACACCGATCAGGATACTGAGCAGGAACGCTAAGATGCTGGCCCCCAGCGCCAGAATCAGGGTATTGTGGAGGGCCTCGCTGACCACGCTGAGCACGAGCCGGTTGTCGCTGACAGAGTTCCCAAAATTGCCGCGCACCGCGTTGCCCAGCCACATGAAATACTGCATATAGAGTGGCTGGTCAAAACCATACTGGTCGATGATCACCTGCCGGAGCTCCTCCGAAGCATCCAGAGGCACAATGCTGTCAATGGGTTCTCCCGGCATCATCTGCAGCAGGGCGAATACAATAACCGTCACACCGAAGAGCGTGAGGAACGCCAGGCCTATTCGTTTCAAGATAACTCGGACCATACTAACTCCCCTTGTATACTGCGGCCGGCGGCCAGGTTTCACTGGCCGCAGGCCAGAGTCTTTTGCCGGAAATGACAGCGCTTATGAGACGGGGTTCTCTTACTCGACGGTAACCGTCGTCAAATCGACATACCAGGTCTGGGACTGGGCAAAATTCTGCACATTGGGGGCCAGGACCCGCAGGTTCCGGTCGTTGCAGACGATCACCCAGGGCAGCTCCTCGGTAAAAATCTTCTCGGCTTCAATGAACTGCTGGGTGGACTCCGCCTCGTCCGTGGCCGCATAGGCCGCCTCGATACAGGCATCGTACTCCGGGTTGCTGTACTTGCCGGTGTTGAAGGAGCCGCCCGTGCCCGCAAACTTCTGGAACACATTGGGGAACATGGTATAGAAGGAGGTGTTGAGCGCGCCCACATCGGCGTACTCATCCTTGAAGCCCACCTTCATTACGTCCCACACCCGCTCGGATTCCGACATATCCAGCTCAATGTGGATACCGACCTCCTCGGCGCACTTCTGGATGTACTCATTCATAATCTGGGGGAACATGTTGCCGGAGCCGCTGGTGGGGCAGACAAAGGTCGTGGTAAAGCCGTCGGGATAGCCGGCCTCGGCCAGCAGTTCTTTCGCCCTCTCCGGGTTATAGGTATACTCCTCCACACCCTCCGCATACCACGGAGAACCTGGATACATCAACTGCGCCAGCGGTGTGCCCACACCCTGAAGGATGTCATTGCACAGTCCCTCCCGGTCAATGGACATGCTGAAAGCCTGCCGGACGCGGGCATCTGCAAAGGGGCCGGACTCCGTGTTCATGATGTAAAGCCACGCATGGGGGTAGTCGTTCAGCTTGACCTGATAGCCCTGGGACTTCAGAGACTCCAGGGACTCCACGGGAACGACCTCGGCCCAGTCCACCTCGCCGGACTGGAGGGCCGCCAGGCGGGCCGACGCGTCGGAGATGGGCTTGAGGATCAGTGTCTTGATCTGCGGCACGTTCCCCCAGTAGTTCTCGTTCCGCTCCATGACGAGCTCCTGGCCCGCGATCTTGCTGACAAACTGGAAGGGACCGGAGCCTACGGGGGCGTCGGCAAAGCCGTCGCCCTTCTCCTTCACCGCCTCCATGGAGGGAATCATGATATAGGGCAGATCGTAGATCAGATAGGCGTTGTTGTCCTGCACAGTGTCAATGGTGATCGTGTAGTCGTCCACCTTGGCATAGGATTCGATATTGGCCAAGAAGCTGCCCACCGATGCGGCGCAGGTGGTGCTGTAGTACTCAAAGTCAGGATTCATCACGCGGTCCAGAGCAAAGATCACACAGTCCGCATTGAAATCCGTTCCGTCGTGGAACTTGACTCCCTCCCGTAGATGGAACGTCCACCGCTTGGGGTTTTCCGGGTTCTGCTCCCAGGAGGTGGCCAGGCCTGGGATAATCTTGCCGGCCTCAGTTTCCGAGCTCGCATCCCACTTCACCAGGGCGTCATAGAGCTGGAAGCTGACGAAGCGGTAACCCTCCTGCCCCTCCGTGGGCTCGGAATCGGTATTGGGCAGAGCCGCGCAGGTCATCGCAATCCGCAGAGTGCCGCCGTCGCCGGTACTGTCCACACCGGAACCGCCGCCGGTGGGCGAGGTTTTCTCATCCGAATTGCCGCAGGAGACACAGCCCGCCAACAGGGCTGCCGCCAGAGAGAGCGCCAGGAATCTTTTCACGTGTTTCATGTCCTCATTTACCTCCAGACGTTACTAAATTCATATGACACGCCGTCATATGGTGCTCATCGATGGGCTTGAGCTCTGGAACGCTCTGCCGGCACGCCTCGGTTGCGTAGGCGCAGCGGTTGGAAAAGGGGCATCCGGGCGGCATATGGACAATGGTGGGCGGCTGTCCCTCGATGGCAACCAGCCGCTCCCGGTTGCCGCTCTTGGGGAGCGCGGCGATCAGCGCCTTGGTATAGGGGTTCGCCGGCGTCTCCAGCACCTGCCTGGTGGCGCCGCACTCCAGAATGATGCCACCGTACATGATGGCGATCTGATCCGCCACCCGGGCCGCCACACCGATGTCGTGGGTCACCATCATGATGGACATGCGGTCGCTCTCCTGCAGCTCCAAGAACAGGTTGAGAATCTGTTTTTGGATGGTGACATCCAGGGCCGTTGTGGGCTCGTCCGCCAGCAGCAGGCAGGGATTGCAGCACAGCGCCATAGCGATGACCGCCCGCTGGCGCATGCCGCCGCTCATCTCGTGTGGGTAGGCGTTCATCCGCTCCCTGGGCGAAGGGATACCCACCTTGACGAAGAGCTCTTCTACCCGCTCCCTGGCCTCTGCCTTTGTCAGGCTGGAGTGCGCCCGGATGGTCTCTACAATCTGATAGCCCACCTTATACATCGGGTCCAGCGCGGACAGAGAGTCCTGATAGATCATGGCCATCCGGTTGCCCCGGATATCCCGGAATTCCTTCTCACTCATTCGGAACAGGTCATTTCCCAGAAACTCCGCCTGTCCCTCTACGGCGGCTGTCTTGGGCAGAATCCGGAGCAGCGCCTTCATATAGGTGCTCTTTCCAGAGCCGGACTCCCCCAATATCACCAGCGTCTTGCCCCGCTCCAGGCTCAGGGAAACCCGGTTCACCGCCCGAACCATCCGGTCCTTGATCTTGAAATCTGCACACAGCCCGGTGGTCTTAACAATGATGTCGCTCATCCGCATTCACTCCATGCGCTTCTTAAAATCCAATACTTCTTCATACGATGGGATAGAATCCTGTGCCCCTACCCTGGACACCGCCAGGGCGGACGCCATATTGGCGAAGACGATCGCCTCCTCCGTGGAGCGGCCGTCCGCCAGCTCCCGGGCCAGCGCCGCGTTGAAGGTGTCTCCTGCCGCTGTGGTATCCACCGCCTGTACCTTGGGCGGGCGGTAAAGCGTATGCCCCTCCCGGTTGACATGCAGGGCACCGCGGCTTCCCAGCGTAATGATGATATTCCGCGTCCCTTTCTCCAGCAGGGGTTTGCAGTGAACCGCAAGCTCCTCCACTTCATCGGTCGGGCAGCCGGTCAGGCGCTTGAATTCGCTCTCATTGGGGGTCAGATAGTCCAGTCCCGCATATACTTCATCAGGCAGGCTGTCCGGTGCGGGGGCCGGGTTGAGAATGACGGTTTTGTGCAGCCCACTGGCCAGCTCCACCGCGTAGCAGACGCTCTCAAAGGGGATCTCCATCTGGAGCAGCACAATGTCGCTCTCCTCAAACCGCGCCCGGTTCCGCCTCAGATAGTCCACATCGCAGAGGTTATTGGCGCCGGGAATGACAATTATGGAGTTGTTTCCCTTCTCATCCACACAGACCACCGCCATGCCGGTGGATACCCCGTCCACCGTCCTTATTGCGCAGGTGTCCACATTGGCCTGTTGCAGATTTCGCACCAGCTCACCGCCCAGGGGGTCATCTCCCACCGCATTGAGGAACGCGGTGTCCCCGCCCAGACGTCCGCAGGCATACGCCTGGTTGGCCCCCTTCCCGCCGCAGGTCTTTCGGAAGGAGCGACACAGGATGGTTTCGCCCAACTCCGGGGCCTGCCGTACTCCGATCACAAAGTCGACGTTCGCGCTTCCTACCACCAAAATCTTTTTCAATGAGAACACCCCTACGTCTTCCTAGATTCTTTCCCCCGCCGGGGCACCGATGCCGGATGATCCGCTGTACTTATACATATAGAATCCGTTCGCCATAGATGGTCTTGACCGAGCCTCTCACCACCAGCTTGGGCTGAAGGTGGATATTTTTGGTTTCAATGGGCTTACCCACGATTGCCCGGATCAGCGTATCCGCCGCCCGGCGTCCCATTTCGATGGTCGGCTGCTGAATGGTGGCCAGAGGCGGGTCACATAGCTGAGAAAAGCCGATGTTGTCAAAGCCGATGATTTCCACATCCTCCGGGATAGCGTAAGTCAGCTCCTTGAGCGCCTTAATGGCGCCCAGCGCCATGGTATCATTGGCCGCCAGGACTCCGGTAAAGCGGGTGCCCTCCCGCTCCAGCTCCATGATGGCCCGGTATCCGCTTTCAAAGGTGTAGTCGCCATATTTAATGAGCCGCTCCTCAAACGGCAGACGGTACTGCTCCAGCGCATCCCGGTAGCCCTGAATCCGCTCCACCGAGGTGGAGATGTTTCGCGGACCGGAGATCAAAGCGATTTTCTCGTTACGATGCTGAATGAGCAGGCTACACGCCATGAAAAGGGCGTAGGAGTTGTCCACAAAGATTCCCGCCGTATACTCGGCGCCCGCCAGCATGCGGTCCACCAGCACACAGGGCACGCTGTACTTCTTCAGCCTCTGGTAGTGCTCTCCAGCGGTCTGGGCTGTTGTCACTAAAATAATGCCGTCTACCCGCTTGGCCAGGAAGATGGAGAGGTAACGCTCCTCCTTTTCCATGGAGAAATCTGTGTTTCCCAGCAGAACGGTGTACCCTTGCTCTGTGGCCTCCCCCTCGATTGCCTTGACCAGCTCACCGAAAAAGGGGTTTATAATATCCGGGATAATCAGCCCAAGAGTCTTGGACTGGTTCTGGCTCGGCAGGCTGTAGGAGCGGTAGTTCGTCTCCTTCACAATTTGCAATACGCGTCTGCGTGTTTCAGGGCCGACTCCCTGTTCAATTCCGTTTACGACTCTGGAAACCGTCGCTTTTGATACTCCGGCCATTCTTGCGATGTCTTCCATCGTAACTCTCATGTATGTGATCCTTCCATACAGGGGCCCTGCCCTGCGGTGTCATCTGGTACTGCTTTGTTTGTTAAGTGAATTGTATTTGAGTAACAAAGTTTCGTCAGTATGTAAACATAGCCGAAATTTATAGTATAAAATAAACAAACAGCACAAATCTTTTAAGACACTTTTACAACAACTTGAGAGTTTTTTGTAACTTTACCGCTTAATTGACCCATGATTTAGAGAAATGTATTTCCCTCCCGTCCCTTCTGTGCACCTCAAAATATTCTCTATCGTTTTTTATGGTTTTAAATATTATAAAAAACGGTTGTCAAAACGCAATAAAGAAACTTCAAAAGCCAAACTGCTTTTAAGCAAACTGCCATTTTTGTCTAGAGTTTGGACAGGATGCGGGTTTTGTCTATTTTCCTTTTGCAAAAACGGCGGTATAGTAGCAACGATGAATGGTATGACATGCCGTGAAAGGGGAAAACCAAGATGAAGATTCCTGACAGTTTGAAGCGCTACGGCCTGGCCAAGGTGTATGATTATCTGGACAAGGACCCGATGAACAACATGGGCAAGGTCATGGATCTGGTCAACAAGTTTGCCGGCGACACCCTGTCCCTCCAGCGGGAGGCATTTGATAAGGTAATTAACGACAAGGACTCCTGTTGGCACCAGCTCATTGAGAAGGTCTGGACCCAGACCGACCCCAGTGTGCTCAAGACGATATTCAACAACTTCTTTGTCAATGCAAACCTGGTGGGCTGGCCCAAGCAGGAGGAACTGCGCAAGAAGTACGGCTGCAACATTCCCTGGGCCATCCTGCTGGACCCCACCTCCGCCTGTAATCTGCATTGCACCGGCTGTTGGGCGGCGGAGTACGGCAACAAGCTCAACCTGACCTTTGATGAGATTGACTCCATCATTACTCAGGGCAAGGAGCTGGGCATCTACCTGTACATCTACACCGGCGGCGAGCCGCTGGTGCGCAAGAAGGACCTGATCGCCCTGTGCGAGAAGCACAGCGATGCGGCCTTCCTCTCCTTTACCAACGCCACCCTGATCGACGAGGAGTTCTGCCAGGACATGCTGCGTGTGGGCAACTTTATCCCCGCCATCAGCCTGGAGGGCTTCGAGGAGGCCAACGACTCCCGCCGCGGAGAGGGTGTGTACGACAAGGTCACCCACGCCATGGCCCTGCTGAAGCAGCACCACCTGCCCTTCGGCATCTCCGCCTGCTACACCAGCGTCAACTACAAGGACATCACCAGCGAGAAGTTTTACGATCTGATCATGGATCTGGGCGCTTACTTCGTGTGGTTCTTCCACTACATGCCCGTGGGCAACGACGCCGCCCCCGAGCTGATGCCCAACCCCGAGCAGCGGGCCGAGGTCTACCGCCGCATCCGCGCCATGCGGGAGACCAAGGGCATCTTTGCCATGGACTTCCAGAACGACGCCGAGTATGTGGGCGGGTGCATCGCCGGCGGCCGCCGCTACCTGCACATCAACGCCAACGGCGACGTGGACCCCTGCGTGTTCATCCACTATTCCGACTCCAACATCCGGGAGAAGAGCCTGCTGGAGTGCCTGCAATCCCCCATGTTCATGGCCTACCATGACAACCAGCCCTTCAACGAGAACATGCTCCGCCCCTGTCCCATGTTGGAAAACCCGGAGTTCATTGAGAAGATGGTTCACGAGACGGGCGCCCACTCCACCGATCCTCAGTCTCCCGAGAGCGTGGAGCATCTGACGGCCAAGACCCACCCCTATGCCGACAACTGGACTCCCATGGCCGACAAGCTGTGGTCCGAGTCCCATCCCGGCTGCGCCGGGTGCGCAGGCTGTGGCAGCACCGGCTGCGGCCAGTAACAACGGTCACAAAAAAGCGCGTGTACGTAGTTTTCGTACACGCGCTTTAGCCTGTCGAAGAAGTCTTTTCGACAGGCTGAGGGACTTTTTGAAACTTGAAAAAAGTTGAAAAAAATGGCCCGCCGGTCTCCCGGCGGGCCGCTGTCTTATTCGGTGGTATAATTGTCGAAATAGCCCTGAATGTAGACGATGGGGGTACCCTTGTCGCCAGAGCCGGAGGTCAGGTCGCACAAGGAGCCGATCAGGTCGGTCAGGCGGCGGGGCGTGGTGCCCTGGGCGGCCATTTTGCCCACCAGGGAGCCGTCCTTCTTTTTGATCTCGTCTTTGATGGCATCCCGCAGCGCCTCGCCGGACAGGGCGGCAAAGTCGTTGTCCGCCAGATACTTGAGCTTGAGCTCGTTGGGGGTGCCCTCCAGGCCGGCGGTGTAGGCGGGAGAGACCACCGGATCAGCCAGCTCCCAGATCTTGCCCACGGGGTCCTTGAAGGCGCCGTCGCCGTAGACCATGACCTCCACGTGCTTGCCGCTCTCCCTCAGGATGCGGGCCTGAATGGCCTCCACCAGATCCTGGCACTCCCGGGGAAAGAGCTTCACCTTGTCCTCGGTGGACTTGTTGGAGCCCAGCAATCCGTACTTGGCGTTGTAGCCGCTGCCGTCGATGGAGGCGGTCATGATCTCGTCCAGGCAGAAGACCTTCTCCGCCCCGGCGGCCAGCAGGCGGCGCTTGGTGCGGGCGCGGGTGTGGATGTCACAGGCCAGCACGTTCTTGGTGTAGGGCAGGATGGCCCGGGGGTCATTGGCGAAGATGACCTCCACCTCCGCGCCGCTCTCCCGGATCAGGTTGGAATAGTAGTCCACATAGTCCACGCCCGTGAAGGGGTGGACGGTGTAGCCGAACAGCTCCCGGTAACGCTCCAGGGTGAGGACATCCTTATAGGGGTCCACCCCCTTCTCGTCCATCGCATCCACATCGATGAGGTGATTGCCCACCTCGTCGGAGGGGTAGGACAGCATCAGGACGACCTTTCTGGCCCCCTTGGCGATGCCCCGCAGACAGATGGCAAAGCGATTGCGGCTGAGGATGGGGAACAGGACACCCACGGTCTCCCCGCCCAGCTTGGCGCGCACGTCGGCGGCGATATCGTCCACCGAGGCGTAGTTCCCCTGGGCGCGGGCGACAATGGCCTCGGTCATGGCAATCACGTCCCGGTCGCGGATGGTGAGCGCTCCGTCCTTGACAGTCTCCAAGACGGAATTGGTGACGATCTCCACCAGGTCGTCCCCACTTCGGATGATGGGAGCACGAATTCCCATGGATACGGTGCCGACCATGCGGCTCATGCAACAACACTCCTATTATCTTTCATTTCGGTGCGGCACTTCCGCCGCAACGGATGTATTATACTATAAAGGAGACAGCTTGTAAAACAAAAATTTTGCAAGCCGTCCCTTTTTTGGCTCACACCCCATCTCCCTGCTCCGCCGGGAAATGCTCCCCCACCCATTGGCGGACGCACTCCAAAAAGCGGGCAGTTAACGGCGAAGGGGAACGGCCGCGGCGTATCGCCAGGGCGATACGCCGGTAGTGTCTCCGCTCCAGCGGGATGGCGGCGAAGGCGTAGCTGGAGGCACGCAGCACCAGCTCCGGACGGATACTCACCCCAAGCCCCTGTTCCACCATGGCCAATGCGGCAAAGTCATCATTGACGGTGTAACGGAGATTGGGCCGGAATCCCTCCTCCTGGAAAATGAGGCCGATCTCCAAATCCCGCTCCTCCGGTGTGTTGATATAGGGATCCTCCCGGAACCGCTCCATGGGATAGTAGGGGGCCTTTGCCAAAGGGTGATCCAGGGGAAGTACCGCCATCAGCTCGTCCCGAAAAAGGGGGTAGGTTTCCAGCCCCGGCCCCGCGGGCAGTCCCAAAAAGCCGCAGTCTGCCTGACCCTGCCGCAGCAGATCCTCCACCTCCGCGAACTCCCAGTTGCTTACCAGGTCAAACTGAATACCCGGGTAGCGGCCGAGGAACTCCTTCATGATAGCGGGCAGCCAGTGGATGGACACGCTGGCGAAGGTGGCCACCCGCAGGGTTCCCCGGGTCAGGCCGTGGAGCTCCGCCACCTGCTCCTCCAGCTCCCTGCCCGCATTGCACACCGCCTGAACATAGGGCAGCAGCGCCGCCCCGCTGCTGCTGAGCACCACCCCCGTCCGGCTGCGGGTAAGAAGCTCCATGTCCCACTCCCGCTCCAGATCGGCAATCACGCGGCTCACCGCCGACTGGGTATACCCCAGCGCCTCCGCCGCACGGGTGATGCTCCCCAGCTCCACAGTTTTCAGCAGAATTTGATACTTGTTAAGATTCACAATTACCATTCCATTTCCGCATATTCAGCATGAAAAAGATTCGCTTGTCTCATATCTTATATTATTGTATACTGAAACCGTAAGGAAGGCAAGAGCTTGTGATAGAAAGGAGTTATCACAATGAAAAAGACGATTTGGACCACCGACCACCGTACGCTGGAGCATTACAGGGAGATGAGCAGCATGCCCTTCTCTGTTGATCTTATGCGTGCTTACTGGCAGGGCAGCCCCTGGCGGGCCCTCCGAGTGCTGTTTCCCAGGGGTTGACACCTTGTCCTGCAAGGGTTTCACCATATAACACGCCTCATGGAGCGGCGGGCATGCCTCCCTCCTTGATCTGCACAAGGATTTGTCCCCCTCCAGCCACAGAAGGGGGCCCCCCCCCCCGGCGGGGGCCCTTCTGTGCGTTTCAAGCGCCGGTTAAACAATCATCGTACGTTCCTTGGAACTATTTTGCGTGTAACCATCCTTGTTTTCCCCTCTACAATGGAAATACTATGCCTCACAGGGCAAAAATGCTCTGAAAACCGCAAAAGAGGTGTGTCTTATGAAGAAGGCTCATGGAACGAGCAAACAGCTTCCTGCGCTGGACGAGCGCAGCGATGGAATTCTGGAAAACAGGGGCTGGTCCGCCGAGGCCAAGCGCCGCTTCTGGCCCAAGCACTCTTGGAAGGCACTCATGGACTGTTATCGCCACAGCCGCTGAGCTGGTGTGCACAAGGAAAGCCTCCGGCACAGCCGGAGGCTTTCCTTTGCCTTTCCGCACAGAGGGACGGTCTCAGCTCCCGGCCCGCCGGCAGATCTCATGGCGCTTGGGGCCGGTGGAGACGATGGTGATGGGGGCCTCGATGTGCTTTTCAATGAAGTCCACATAGTCCCGGGCGGCCTTGGGCAGCTTGCCGTAGTCGGTGACGCCCCGGATGTCGCACTTCCAGCCCGGCAGGGTTTCATACACCGGCTTGGCCCGGTCCAGCAGAGCGGGCACAGGGAAGTCGGTGGTCACCTTGCCGTCGATCTCATAGCCGGTGCACACCTTGATCTCGTCGAGGTAGCCCAGGCAGTCGATGGCGGTGAGCGCCACCTGTGTGGCCCCCTGCACTATGCAGCCGTATTTCGTAGCAACGGCATCGAACCAGCCCACCCGGCGGGGCCGGCCGGTGGTGGCGCCGAACTCACCGGCGTCGCCGCCCCGGCGTCTCAGTTCGTCGGCCTCCGCGCCGAACAGCTCGCTGACGAAGGCGCCGGCGCCCACGGCGGAGGAGTATGCCTTAGTGACCGTGATGATATCGGTAAGGGCCGTGGGAGGCACCGCGCCGCCCACGGTGCCGAAGCCCGCCAGGGTATGGGAGGAGGTGGTCATGGGGCAGATGCCCAGGTTGGGATCCTTCATGGAGCCCAACTGCCCCTCCAGCAGCACCCGCCTGCCCTCCTTAAGGGCCCGGTGAACGAAGCCCACCGCGTCGCCCACGTAGGGCTCCAGCGCCGCGCGGTAGCCCATCAGCTCGTCAAACAACGCCTTTGGCTCCAGCAGAGGCTTGTGGTAGAGGTGCTCCAGCAGGACGTTTTTCAGGGTACAGATGTGCTCCAGTTGACCCATGAGCCGCTCCTCATTGTAGAGGTCGGCCACCTGAATCCCGATTTTGGCGTACTTGTCGGAATAGAAGGGTGCGATGCCCGACTTGGTGGAGCCGAAAGCAGCCCCCGCCAGGCGCTCCTCCTCATAGCTGTCCAGCAGCACATGATAGCTCATCAGAAGCTGGGTACGCTGATCCACGATGATATGGGGGGCGGGCACACCGCCGTCGGCCAGATGCTTCAGCTCGGCCAGAAACTTCTTCACGTCCAGGGCCACACCGTTGCCGATGATGTTGGTGGTATGCGGGTAAAAGACACCCGAGGGCAGTTGGTGGAGCGCAAATTTGCCGTAGTCACAGATGATGGTGTGCCCGGCGTTGGCCCCGCCCTGAAAGCGGATGACCACATCGGACGCCTCGGCTAGGAGATCGGTGATCTTTCCCTTGCCCTCGTCGCCCCAGTTTGCGCCAACGATTGCTTTGACCATAGTTCGTTCCTCCTGCCGCGGGGATTCGCGCATTGGCCTTTTCCCGCGCGCAACCGCCCGGGAGGGCACCTTCATTTATGAAGGAGTCTCTCCCGGAACGCCCTTTATTATAACGCCGCGGCGGCAGGGCTGACAAGGTAAAAAGTGCAAAAAAACAGCTATTCCTCCGGGGTATTTTCTTTCTGGCCCGGGATTGCGAGAGAAAAGGCCGGAATCCCCTCCGCATAGGGCGCGATGGAGTAAAGTGGAAAGTAGATCACAGGCCCCGCCTCCGTCAAATAGAAACGCTCCGGGTCGAAGCTGCGGGGCAGCCGCGCCTCCCAGTCGGGCGCGAACCAGGACTCCCCCGCGGACAGCCGAGCCCGGAGCTGCCGCTCCACCTCCGCCAGCGCCCATGCCCTCCACCGGAATCCCGGCGGAAACAGCTCCCCCAGCGTCAGGGGGCTCCCCCCCGGCAGCGCCCAGGCGCTTCCCTGCCGCAGGGTGACGCCGTGGGGGCCCCCGGTCCGCTCCGCGGCGTCATAATACAGGCTCAGGCACTCCGGGGTGTGGAGGGTCACGGCGCCGGTGAGGGATGCCTCCCACGGCCGGAAGGGATGGGAGACCTCCCTGGCCTGCCGGGCGGCCGTGCAGGCCCTGGGATAGAGCTCCCGCTCCCAGCGGGCCGCCCACGCCCCCTCCAGGCGGCGGCACCAGCGCTCCAGCCGCCGCAGGCCGGGTATTCCCTCCGGCAGCTCCAGGCGGACACCGGAGACCGCGAGCACCGGCTCCTCCTCCCAGCAGAATTCCCGCCTCCACTCCTTCCAAGTCGGCTCGGCCTTCTCCGTCCCTGTGTGCAGCCCCTTCATCGCGGGCACCTCCCTCTTTCAGAATCCGGTGCTCCATCCTATGAAACTCCGTAAAATCGGTGAAAAAGAGGTTTACTTCTATACTTCACTTTGGTAAAATAGATACGATTTCCGCAGAGACTGACGAGGAGGTCATTGATACCTATGACGAAAAACGAAAAGCGGGAGCATGGGGATGTGCTCTATGAGGCCATTCTTACCCTGAAGGATCTGGAGGAGTGCAAGAAGTTCTTTTCCGACCTGTGCACCGTGGCGGAGCTGAGGGCTATGGAACAGCGCTTTGAGGTGGCCATGCTCCTGTCCGACGGCATGATCTACAACGACATTCTGGAGCGCACCGGCGCGTCCAGCGCCACCATCAGCCGGGTCAACCGTTCTCTCCAGTACGGGGCCGACGGTTATCAGGCGGTGCTCCCGCGGATCAAGGAGAAGCTGGGCGGCGATGGCATATGAATTCCTGGCGGGGTGCTACGACGCCTTTACCGCCGACGTGCACTATGCCCGCTGGGCCGACTATCTGGAGAAGCACTTCGCCCGCAGCCGGCTGCCCATCCGCACGGTGCTGGATCTGGCCTGCGGCACCGGGAGCCTGACCCGTGTCCTGGCGGAGCGGGGCTATGAGATGATCGGCGCCGACCTGTCCCAGGAGATGCTGGCCCAGGCGGCGGAGAAATGCCAGGGCGCAGGCCCCATCGAGCCGATCTTTCTGCATCAGGCCATGGAGGAGCTGGATCTCTACGGCACTATCGACGCCTGCGTGTGCTGCCTGGACAGCATCAACTACGTCACCAGCTCCAAAAAGCTGGCCCGGGCCTTCCGGCGGGTGCACACCTTCCTCATGCCCGGCGGCCTCTTTCTCTTTGACATCAACACCCCGCAAAAGCTCCGGGGCCTGGACGGCCAGATGTTTCTGGACGAGAGCGAGGATGCCTACTGCGTCTGGCGGGCCGACTGGTCGGAGCGCCGGCGCATCTGCACCTATGGAATGGACATCTTCCGGCTGGATCCAGGCGGGCTGTGGAGCCGCTGGGAGGAGGTTCACGAGGAGTACGCCTACGAACCGGCGGAGCTGGAGGCGCTGCTCCGGCAGGCCGGTTTCCGGCAGGTCAGACAATACGGCGAGCTGAGGTTCCGCGCCCCCAGGGAGGGGGAGCAGCGGATTTTCTTTGCCGCACGAAAGGAATTTTGACAAGCATGGCAGACAAGATCATTCGCGTTTTGGCCAAGGACGCGCCGGTGAAGGCATCGGCGATCACGGCCAAGGAGATGGTGGAGCGTTCGCGGCAGATTCACAAGACTCTGCCCGTGGCCACCGCGGCCCTGGGCCGCAGCCTGATGGCCGCCTCCATGATGGGCAACCAGCTCAAGGAGAAGGATGGCTCGGTAACCCTGCGCATCAAGGGAGGCGGCCCGCTGGGCGGCATCACCGTGGTGTCCGACAGCCAGGGCAACGCCCGGGGCTATGTGGTCAATCCCCTGGTGGACCTCCCCCTGAAGGGCCCCGCCAAGCTGGATGTGGGCAGCGCCGTGGGGCGGGACGGCTCCCTCACTGTCATCAAGGATCTGTGCATGAAGGAGCCCTATGTGGGCACTGTCCCCCTGGTATCCGGCGAGATCGCCGAGGATATTACCTCCTACTTTGCTGAGAGTGAGCAGATCCCCACCGCCTGTGCCCTGGGCGTGCTGGTGGACGTGGACCAGAGCGTGCAGTGCGCTGGTGGATACCTCATTCAGCTCCTCCCCGGCGCAGATGACGCCGCCATCTCCGCCATCGAGCAGGGTATCGCCAGGGTAGGCCCGGTAACCGAGGCGCTGCGGGGCGGCCTGAGCGCCAGGGAGCTGGTGGAGCAGGTGCTCTCTGAATTTCAGTTGGAGGTACTCTCTGAGGAGCCGGTGGAGTACCGCTGCTACTGCAGCCGGGAGCGGGTCACCCGCGCCCTCATCAGTATGGGGCGTGAGGAGTTGAACTCCCTCATCCGGGAGCAGGGCAGGGCCGAGCTCACCTGCCAGTTCTGCGACAAGGTATATCACTATACAAACGAGGAGCTGGAAGGACTTCTGGCCTCACTGTAGGTTTGAGAGAAAAAAAGCAAAAAATTTTGGCTGAAATGGTTGACAACTGGGGGAAGCTTTAGTATAATAACCTTCGCCGCGTGACCAAGAGTGATTTACAAACTGGTCTGCGGCGAGGACAAGGGAGCATAGCTCAGCTGGGAGAGCGCATGCCTTACAAGCATGATGTCACAGGTTCGAACCCTGTTGTTCCCACCACTCCCGTGAGGGAGCTCCCGTACCCCCTACCGTCTGGCGCGGTAGTTCAGTTGGTTAGAACGCCGGCCTGTCACGCCGGAGGTCGAGGGTTCAAGTCCCTTCCGCGTCGCC